>JBAXLC010000001.1:0-49354 GCA_037135015.1 bacterium
ACCATTCGCCCAGCGAATCGTCGCGGGTAGCTCTCTGGTGTGCGCAGCTGCGCACTGCGAGCGATCATGAATATTCGCCGATTCGGCCCTGGCCATCGACGTGCCGATCACGCTCCGGGCTCCCAGGGTGTTCTCAGTAGCGCCATCTTCTCAAACGACATTGCGCAGATCACCGAGTTTACGGTCACACCGGGCGGTGCCTACGGTCCACTTCGCAGCGCTGGTGATGTTGTGCTCGTGGTGATTGAGGGCGGCGGTTGGGTCACCGCACGTGAAACGCTCGTGCAACTTGCCGCCGGTGAGTCGCTACATCTTGAGCGACTGACGCCGTACAGCGTTGCTGCACGAGAGTTGCCGCTACGCGCGATCCTCGTCGAGCTTTCTGCGGGCAGCGGTGCTGATTCTGCTCGCACCATAGGCGCCAGCGGCGGCGGCACAGAGGAGTAGTACTCCGACAACAAGCGTCGCGCTGCTAACCAGTGCGGTTTCGGCTGGGCTTTCAAGGGTGACACCGAACTGGAACGGCCACGTCCATGTTGGAAGCACTCCTTGATACCAGTTGTGTAGGCCGGCTGGAAGCGGCAGCGCCGACCAGTTCGGATACCAGATGAGTGCGACCGCTGCGATACTGCTAACGGTGATGGTGAAGATGCGTCGCACATCTCGCGCACCAACGATCGACCACGCAGCAACCGTCGCCGGAACTAGTGCAATTGCACCGACGAGTGGTCCTGGTGTGCCGAATCCTCCGGAGAGGCAGACCTGACTCTCTGGGTAGACGCTTCCCACGCCTGCGAGCGTACAGAGAAGACCAGTGGCCATCCAGAGCACTGGAGCCACAAGCACCGCGCATGCGCCACCGATGCGCACGATCTGCGCGGCACGCAGTGATCCGGCGCGAAGATCGGCCAAGAGCAGCGCGAGTCCGATCAGGGCGATCTGTGATGTTGGGTAGTAATGATATTGAAATGCGGCGCGATCAATGCGTGCCCATGGCAGCCAAAGTGCAAGGCCAAGAACGAGCACCGATGCGAGGCCCCAACTTCGTCGTCGCCATGCCTCCACTGTGAGCCAGAGGGCGCCGCCGATACTAAAGACGCGCGAGAGCACGTTGCCGCCGTCGTACACCGCGGCGGTCCACGAGCCGCCGCCAGTGGTGAAGCTTGATTGGAAGAACCAGACGGGCTTCAAGTCGAGTGGCCACGCCCACCAAGGTGAGCTCGCGGCGTGTGCTACGCGAAGCGTGTCGTGATACTGATACATGGACGCTGTGAGGTCGGTCAGTGTCTGTCCGGTGTTGCCGATCGGCCAACCAGTAATCAACTGGTTGCCGAGCGCTGCCCACGGCAGGTAGCTCGCGATGTAGACGCCGAGCGGGAGTGCGGCCAGTGTCAAGAAGATGAGGGTCGCTTCGCCTGGGAGCGTGAGCAACCCAAGAAGAGAGCGTGGGGTTGCGTCGCGTCGTGAGATGCCACCCGCGCGATAGATCGCCGCGCCTGTCGCCGCGAGGAGGAGTGCCAACACAGCGGCGAACGGCAGGTTCGGGATGCGAGTGGAGCCGTCGGCAACCGCGAGCGCTGGTGGAAGGAGCACGGCACCGAGGAGGGCGAGCCCGCCCGCCACCAGTAGACGCCCAGGTGCTGTTCGCGCGAGCCAGATGATGCCGAGGCCAAAGATGCCGTAAATGGCGACCCACTTGCTCGCGAGTGCGCCGCCGAGCAGGAGACCAGCCATAAGGAGGAGGAGCCCCCCGGAGAGGGCACCGCGGACGCGGCCTTGCAGCCATGCCACGAAGGCGGCCGCGCCACCGAGCAGAAGGGCGAGAAGGTAGACGTCATTCATGCCGATGCGGCTCTGCACGAATCCTGCCCCATCGAGCAGGGCGAGAACCCCGACAAGGGCGGCAACGTCGCGGCGCTCCGTAAGGAGCCGAGCCAGGAGCACTAGGAGGGCTGCGGCAAGCGCGCCGGCAATCACCCCAGGCCAACGCCAGCCAGCGGCGAGGTCACCCACGTTCACCTGTGTCATCGCACCTGATGGCGCCGCAAGGAGTAGCTCGCCGTTGCCGCCATCGGCACGCTCGGGTGATGCGTCGAGGGCTGCGCCGCTTACGCCAAGCGTGAGCGCATCGGCGCCCACAGCAACATCGGCAAACCGGGCGTTGCCGTTCGGTTCAATTGTCCACAGCGATGCGCCAGTGCCGTCGGGCCCAGGTGCCACTACGTGCACCATGCGACTCGCATCGCTAGGCACGATCGCCGTAGCGCCCGGAATCGTGATCTGCGCCATGAGGGTCACGATCTCATTTTTTGCGTTGTACACGCGTACGCCGTCGCGACTTGCTACGTAGAGTCGCGGTGAGTCAAACCAGTCGACTGCGACAACGGCAGCTGCGCCCCCATCAATGGGTGACGATCGCATCGCCGACAGGTCACGCGCTGCGTAGCTCGTCAGCCCACTTGCGCTCGTCACAAAGATCCGCTCTTCGCCATCTACCGTGAGTGCGATTGCTGATGAGCCGCGCGCCAGTGGCGCGCTCGCCACACTAACTCCATCGCGCACGAGCAGCACCTGGTTCCGCTGCACGAGCGCAACGTCGCCGCTGGTTAGTGGCGCAATTCCGAAAATAGTTCCGCCGGATACCGACCACGTGCGCAGGCCACTCGTGCCGCCTTGATCGGCAGTGGCGCGGTCGGCAGAGAAGATTGTGCCGCTTGCGGTCGCGCCCCAAAGAGAGCCGTCGTGGGCGGCAAATAGTTGCGACACATCGTGCAGTGGAAGCGCGCCAAGAACTGCGCGCGTTGACGCATCGAGCACGCTGATCTCATCCGGCCCGGCAATCCAGATCCTGCCAGGGCTTAACGCGTCCTCTGGCCGAGCGGCAATTGCACCGATCGTTGTTGCGTATGTTGTTTGTGCGTCAACGCGGGGTGCACCAAACGTTTCTAGGCCGAGTGCGATGAGGTACTTAGCGAGGTGTGGGTGTGTGTACTCGTAGATCGCATGCGGCTCGCCGTACTTCCAGTTTTGCATGAACTCTGTTGCAGTTCGTACGTGATAGACCTCATCAAACTGGAAGTGTGTCGGCTCACCAACGCGCCAGCCCCTCAGCGACAGGGTGCTCACTGTCACCAGAATTAAGAGCCAGAGATCAATTCGTGTAAGGGTCCGGCGAGGCTCTGGCTTGGCGATCACGGCCCGTCGTGGCACAGCATCGACACGTTTCTGTTGTGCAGCCAATGGTCTCGCACTCGCCGTACGTTTCTCGTTCTTCCACGCTAGCCAGATTGCTGCAACCAGCGTTGCAGTAATTGCGATCGCGGTAGCCGATACCGCGACTGATGTATGTAGCGCATCGGTAAAGACGCCAAGGTTTGGCAGGCCTGGGTTTTGGAAGTACGAGATGGTGAGTACTCCCCAGCTGTTCGCAAGGAAGGCGACGGAGGTTGCGATGGCAATCCAGCGCCATGCGGGTCGCGCAGCGGCGAGTGCAATCGTGAGTGGAATCGCTGGGAAGAGGTATCGCTCATGGACGCGCGTAGGCAGAACGAAGAATGCGATGGCGAGGATGGCAACAGCGGTGACGGTTCGGATCGCTGTGTCACGTCGTACGTATCGCATTGCAACGAGTACGGCGGCGGCGATCGCTGCGCTACCGATAGCGACTCCTGGGATTCCAATGAGCGGGAGTGGGTCGATATCGGAGGCCCACCCGGTTGCATCAACGACCGCGCGCCCGCCGACCGAGATGAGCGCCCAGGGGTTCCAGGCGTTCACCGAAAGGTATGGATAGCCGCCTGCCGCCTCTGCGATTTTGGCGAGCACATCAGGAAGCGTGAGCCCGAATGGGAGGGCGGCGAGGGCAATGGTGGCGGCGCCAGCGAGGCCCGCTACGACGAAGGCCCAGGGGTCGCGCGCCGACCGCGCTCGCACAAAGGCGAGGACGCCAACGATGGGGATCAGGATGCCGAACTGTGGTTTAAGCACCGCCGCAAGGGCGGCGAACACCGCACCGCGAACAGTTTGGCCACGGATGAGCGCCGAGAGCGAGTAGAGGAGGGCGGCGGTTCCAATGGAGTCAACTTGTCCCCATACGGCCGAATCGAGCCAGACCATTGGGCCAATGGCCATGGCGATGGCGGCGGCGAGCTGACCGCGCCGTGGTGCGCCGAGGTCGGCGGCGAGTCGCACCGTTGCGAGTACCAGTAGGCCGTCGGCGAGAATCGCGGGGAGCTTTATGAGCGCCCCTGGGTCAGTGCTGCCAGTGATGAGTGCGCCGACCGAACCGAGCGCCCACAGGATCCACATGTAGCCGGGGAGATAGTCGACAAAGATTCCGCGCGTATAGAAACCCCACGGTCCGCGGGTCCCCAATTCAGACGCCCACGCTCGGAATGAGTTGAGGTCGGCGGAAAATCCTGCGTCTGGAGGGAGTGCGACGTATGCGATGATCACCCGCAAGAGAATCCCGAGTGCAGCGATCAGCGCAATGGCGCGAAGACTGACCTGTTCGGTTTGTCGACGGGCCGTCTGAGAAGTCATCTACCGAGTGTAGCGGTGAAGGGGGTTGTGGAAGGTGCCACTGCAAGAACTCTCACTCTTCTTCCCGTGCCACAACGAGGCCGACAACCTTGAGGCGCTCGTTGCCGATGCGCTCGCGGCGCTCCCCGCTCTTGCCACCACTTACGAGATCATTCTCGTTGACGATGGTTCGCGCGATGACACCGCTGGTGTAGCCGAGCGCCTTGTACAGCGAAACCGTGGAATCGTACGCTTGATACGCCACGACGTGAATCGCGGATACGGTGGCGCGCTGCGCTCAGGGTTTGCGGCGGCACGGTACGACCACCTTGCCTACACCGACGGCGATCGGCAATTTCGTGTGACTGACCTTGCGCGCCTTGTTGAGCGTGCCGAGGCTACGCACGCGCCAGTAGTGATTGGGTATCGCTTAAAGCGTGCTGATCCGCTGCTTCGTCTTATCTACGCCACGTTCTATCGTATTGCGAATCGCATCTGGTTCGGACTGCGTGTCCGTGACGTTGACTGCGCCGCAAAGCTCTTCCGTCGTGACGCGCTGCGGGGAATCAGCGTGCACTCTGATGGCGCCTTCTTTTCCGCAGAGCTGCTTATTCGATTGCGCGTTGCTGGAGTGAAGATCTCTGAGGTTGGTGTGCCGCACTATCCGCGTACCGCTGGTTCACCAACAGGGGCGCGCATCTCAGTTATTGCGCGAGCTATTCGCGACTTCTGGTCGCTGCGGATTGGACTTTGGATGAACCGCTCCCGAACGCTTGCACGCGGTCGCGCGCTGCTGAACGACGAGCGCTAGCGTGCTGCCGGTGGCTCCTCGCCGTCGAGCGAGTTAACAAAGTCACGGAAGAGTGAGAGTCGCTCCTCTTCAGCGGCCTCCGGGACAATCCCCTCCGTTGAGAGCAGTTCTGCTGAGATAAAGATTGGAGCTTCGGCGCGTAGCGCCAGCGCAACTGCATCGCTCGGTCGCGCGTCGAGCTCTGCCTCTTCGCCGCCTGGGGCAACCATCAGCATCCGCGCGCGGAACGTTTCGTCGCGAACCTCGGTGATGCGCACTTCGCGCAGTGTTGCCCCTATGGCGCGAATGGCGCGGAGCGCCGTGTCATGCGTTAGTGGGCGTTCTGGTGTGATGCCCTGAAGGTGATAGGCGATGGCGCTAGCTTCGTTGGGTCCAATCGGAATCGGCAGGTAGCGCGCCTCTTCAGCGTCGCGAAGGAGCAGCACGTGCGTTCCAGAGATCATCTGGATCCGTACCCCCTCAACCACCGCGCGTCGTAGTTCCATCGCTCTATGATCGCACGCTTACGGCGTAGGAATTGGGGTCTCAATCACTGGATCAGGCGTTGGGTCAGCGCTCGCCCCTGGCTCTTGTGTCACCGGTTTTCCAAGCACAGCGCTACGAACGCGCCCCGCCTCAGCCCAGACAAACGTTGGCGCCCCGCCGTCAGCGGCCGGGAGGATGTATCCGCCGAGAATCTCGCCGACTGAATCAGCACCGTCGCTGATGGTGTACTGCGCGAGCATCGCGCCGGATGATGCTTTGCTGTACGCGATCACTCGATGTGCGCTGCTATCCCAGACGTAGATGATCCCCGTTCGGCTTGCCCCTGTGGACATAAGGAGCGTTGGGGTAAGGAGGGGGCGGAGCAGCTCGTCGCCGATCTCTGCTGGGCTCCAGTCGTCAGGCGCCCCGCCGGAGTAGCGGCGCAGAACACCGCCGCTTGTCATATACACGTCGCCGTCGATTGCGATGCCTGTCATCGCGCCGAGCGACATCGGGTTGATCAGATACGCCGTTGGGGTCGCGGGGTAACCCGTGCCGTCGGGGGCTGGCTGGTAGCGCAGGATCTGACGCGCAGAGGGGTCAACCACATAGAGGCGATAGAGCCCTGTCCCCGAGTCTGCTGCGAACCCAATGATCGCTTTAACATCGCTCCCCCACAGTTCGCCGTCGCGAACGCGAAGCTTGACCAGTGTCCCCTTACCGGCCCCGTCAGATGGGCGCCAGCGCCAGAGGTTAGAGGAAGCGTCAAACACCACGAGGTCTGGTCCAGCCGCGGTGAGAAGGAGTGCGCGCCCAGTACGCGTGCCGTACAGGTCGAATCCTGGTTGGTACACCACGGTTGCGCGCCCGCGCGCAGCATCGATGCGGTACACCGCGCCCGTCACCTTATCGATGACATACGGCAGACCGTCTGGCCCTTGAACAACCGCTTGAATCTCAACAGTTGCGCCGGCCGCTTGAAAATCAAAGAGCCCGATTGGGGTTAGCGTGTTCACTAGGAAGATTTTGTTCAGTGTCTCTGTGGCCTGCGCTCGGAGCAATGTAGTTTGGGTGAGTGGGCTGCCGCCGGCCTCTGCGAGATTAAGATTGGCAACGGCGGCCAGTAGCAGACTCTTCACGCGCGCGGGGTCATTAACAAGAAGGTTGGTCTGGGGGTCAAGCGCTTCGGTAATGCCGATCTCTGCGCTTCGTAGCGCCTCGCGGGCCTTCGCTGCCGAATCAAGCTCGGGTGTTGACCCGTTCAGCACGAGCGCTGTTGCACCACCAACACCGGCGACCAGCACCGCTGCGAGAAGGAGCGCGGCTGAGCGGCGTCGGCGTGCGCGTTGCACGTCTTGCTCCGCCTGCTCGTCGCCCCCTTTTGCTGCTCGAAGCGTTGGCTCGCTTGGGGTAATCGTTAGCCACGGTGCCCGACGTTCAATCTCATTCGCGATGCGCGCAGCGGCGCGCCGCCAGAACGACGTTGACGTTGCCGCGCGCTCTCGCCACGATCGTTCGACTCGTGGCTCGGCTGCGACGCGATGCTCTGCCCGCAGCCGCGCCTCCGCGCGTGCAGCTTCTTGTGCTGCGCGCACGGCGTCGCTTGTGCGCTGGTCGCGTGCTGGTGGTGGTTGGCTCTTTCCTCGCGCACGTGCCTCCGCCCCGCTTCGTGCACTTGGGCGCCGCGCGTCAATCACCGCCTGCGCTGCGGTGTCAATCGGCTCATACGGTTGCGTGTGGGCGTCAGGCCGATTCGGGTCGGCTTTCGCCGCCGCTGGTTTTGCGGCAGCGATGCGCGCTTCTCGCTCAAGGTTCCCTTCTTCCCAACGTGTGCGCGCGTTGATCTTTGCGACGGCAATTGGATCAGTTGGAACGTTGATGAGGGTGTCTGACTCAGGCGTGGTTCGCGCAACAACCTTTCGCACGGGCAGCAGCACTTCGAGGAGCACTGCCGGGTAGGCAAGTGGCGTAAGGGCGCCGCTTGCAGGCGTTTGTGTTTTCACGGCGCGCTTTGCCTCTTCTGCTGTGATCGCCATCGCCACGCGGTCTTCGGGAGACATCGAGAGTCGTGTTGCTGAGATTCCACCGCGCTCTAGCGTGCGCGATGAAGCGCCGGGTGCGTCGTCTGGCAACATGATTGTTGACATACGTCCCTCTGTTGTTCGGCGTGCGGCAATCGCTACACCGCTGGTGCGTGCGACAAGGACCTCGTTGCGCGATAGCGCCACAAGCCCAACCGCGACCTTCTCGCCAAGTTGCTTCTGCGCAGCTGCGAGCGCGCGGCGCGCTCGCTCGGCCGGGCTAGCTGAAGCGTCGTTGTCATAAAGGTTTAAGGTTTCGTTCGCCGCTTTCTGTAGTTGGTCAGCTGTAGCGCCAGTGAGCGAAATAAGTACGACGCGTGTGCCGAGTACGCGCTCTTCCGACGGCCCCTTTGGCGGGCGGGCGAGCAGCAGCCAGCCTGGTCCAAACGCTGGCTCGGCCGCCGTGAGTACTGCGGGGTGAACGGTTTGTTCGGAGTGGTTCATATAGTGAGAATACGCTCAGTCTTGCTCGCTGCCCGGGGTGGCAATTCGTACCGTTAGGCCGATTGAGCGTTCGCCGCCGGAGCGCTCGCTAAAAGCGCGAGCGAGCTCTGCGCCGCGAAGGTGGAGCTCCTGCGCCGCCACAGGGTTCCGCGCCTCAACAATGAGTCGGCTGCGCTCAATGGCAACAAGGTGGCTCACAGGGGCGAGGTGTGGCGCCACTTCTCTCAGGAGATCGCCGAACGCACCCATCGTGCGCGCGAATCGCAACTCCTCTTCAAAGCCCAAGGCGCGTGCCGCTTCGGGGAGCAGCCCGGCGAGCCCTTCTGGTCGCCCTTTTCGCGTGCGTTTCGCGCTCACGCCGTCACGCTGCTGCCCTGTGGGCCCCGCTGGATCTCGCGCGAGGTCGCCCGTGCTACAAGCCCAGGTGCGAGGTCTTCCAGCGCAGTCGCTGTGATGATGCTTTGGGGTAGCGCGGCGATGCGCGCCACCAAGTGTTCGCGGCGTTGCGGGTCAAGCTCGGAGAACGCATCGTCGAGTAAGAGGGCTGGCGGGTGGCCGTGCTCGTCGGTGAGCAGCGTGATCTCAGCGAAAAGGAGCGCGAGAAGGAGGCTGCGCTGCTGCCCACGTGACGCTGTTGGGGCGATGTCACTCCCGCCAACGTGGAAGGCGATATCGTCGCGGTGTGGGCCGACCAGTGTGTATCCCTGATAGCCCTCTGTCTCCGCGGTCTGGTCGAATGATTGCGCAAGGCGCGCCGCGCATTCGCTCGCGGATTCATCATGGCGGTACTCCTCGCGCGACAGATAGTGCGTTTCAAGGTCCGCCTCGCTCGGCGCAACCTCGCTATGTGTTGCCGAAAGCACTGGGGCGAGCGCCGCGAGAAGAGCGAGGCGGCCGGCGACCACCTCTGAGCCGGTGGTGATCAACATCTCGGTCCATGGGCGCATCTCGCTCGCGATAGCACGGCGCGCGGCGCCGTCGACTTCCAGCGCGTCTTTCAGCAAACGGTTGCGCTGACGAAGCGCGCGTTCGTAGCGCGTTAGGGTCGCCTCGTACCCGCGCTGCCACTGCGACGCAACGCGGTCGAGCAGCCCCCGGCGCACCGCTGGCGCGCCAACAACGAGGCCGGTCTCTTCTGGTACGAATGCCGCAACGCGCAGCCGCTGCCCGAGCGCCGCTGTTGTGCGCGGGGTTCCGTTCAGCAGGTGCTTCGCTCGCCCGGCGCGAGAGATCTCTATGCCAAGCGTTGACTGCGCAAGTGTGTCCGTGGAGTCGGCTCCGTCATCGCGCACCGTAACCATTATCGACGCTTGGTTGCCGTCGCCGGCAATCACTTCGCGCAGTGCACCTGCGCGGTGCGAGCGGCCAGTCGCAGCGATGATGCACGCCTCCAGGATTGTGGTTTTTCCCGCGCCGTTCTCACCCCAGAAGATGTGTGTCCCTGGTGTGAGCGCGACGCTGCCATCGGCCCAGCTGCGAACCTGGTGGAGTCGCACGCTCTCAATCATTGCTGCGCCGCGCGTTCGCGAGCGGTGCGGATCAGGAGGGTGTGCGCACCGGCATCACAACGTGCAGGTAGTCGCGACCGTCAAGCGGGCGAAGCAACCCGGGTGCGACAGGGCCGGTGAGCTCGAGTGAGAATTGATCGGCCTCAACGCGCGAGAGCACATCAACGAGGTACTTCGCGTTGAATGCGATCGTTGTCCCCTCGCCTTCGACCTTCGCCTCAATGTGCGCTGCGTGGTCGCCAACGTCTGCTGCTGCCGTGATGTCGATCGCGCCGCCGCCGGTGGTGGTGATGGCGAAGCGCACGATGTGCGCAGACGCGTCAGCAACAACCTGTGCCAGCTTTACTGCGGAGAGGAAGCTGTCTCGATCAAGCGTCACCTTGGTGGTGTGGCTTGTTGGAACCACCTGCTGAAAGTTTGGGAACTGGCCTTCGATCAGACGGCTCACCAGCATGGTGTCGCCGAGCTTGAACTGCAGCTGGTTCTTCGTTGGGGTGAAGGTGATCTCGACTAGATCCTCAACGTCGGAGAGGAGGCGAAGAAGCTCGGCATACGACCGAGCAGGCACGATAAGGCTTGTCTCCAGTGCCGCCTCTGCAAGCGGTGCGCCGGCAACAGCGATGCGGTAGTTGTCGGCGGCGGCGAATGTCGCCTTCTCGCCAGTGAACTTTGTCAGCACGCCGGTAAGGATTGGTCGCGCCTCGTCGCCAGCGGCGGCGAACACGGTTGACTCAAGCGCAGCCTTCAGCGCTTTCTGTGTGATGCGCGCTGTTGGTCGCTCTCCGGCGGCGCCCACTGGTGGGTAATCATCAGCGGGTGTGGCGCGGAGGTGTGAGGCGTTTCGCCCGCACTTGATCTGCGCGCGGCCGTCAGCGAGGAGTGAGAGGTCGATCTTCTCGTTTGGTAGGCCGTTCACGACGTCGGCGAGTAGCCGTGCCGGAATGGTGGTGGAGCCTTTCTCTTCAACCTTCGCTGGAACCCAGTGGGTGATCGCAATGTCGAGGTTGGTGGCGACAAGGCGAAGCCCGCCGTCCTCGGTGCCGAGGTAGACGTTCGACAGGATCGGCAGGGTGTTGCGGGTCGCCACAGCATGGCCAACGGTGGCGAGGCCGCGGGCGAGGTGGTCCTGGATTACCGAGAGCTTCATCTGTTCCTCCACATATAGGTTCCCTCTCTAGGGTAATAGTGTCTTAGTTGTTTTATCTCGTCATCACCGTATTCGTACTGTGGGCAGCGTGGAGAGCCGTGCTCACCTTCGCACAAACTAGCCGTGGGAAGGACCCCTCCCTGCGTGGAGAACCCCCACCCGGGCTGCTCAAGACACCCCCATGGCTGGGGAGACCGTGCGGAGAACCACACCAGGTTACCCACACCCCTCTTCACACCCCTCTCGAAAAACCCCCACAAAACCACACCTAGAGGGGTCTTATCCACGAGATGTCCACACCCCTAGGTACCAGCTATGGGCGGGCGGCAACCCCTTGGCCAAGGCGAAGAAGGGCTTCGCGCAGCAAGGCAACCTCTCGGCGCAGCTCGCCGTCGTAGCTCATCTCCCGTTCGATCTTGGTGCAGGCATGAATGATGGTGGAGTGGTCGCGCCCACCCAAGGCGGCCCCGATGCGCACGAGCGAGGCGTCAGTCTCTTCGCGGGAGAGGTATGCCGCGATCTGTCGCGGGGTCACGATCTCCCGGTCACGCTTTGGGCCACGGAGCTGCTCAACCGTCAGGCTGAAGTGCTCGGCAACAGTGGCGACAACCTGCTCCGGCTCAAGGATGCGCTTCGGGTTTGGGTAGACAGCCTCGTTGAGCACGCGCGCAGCGAGTTCCATCGTGACCGGCATGCCACTGAGTCGGCCGACAGCGACGAGTCGCGTCAGCGCGCCCTCGAGCTCGCGGACGTTGCTCTGCACGCGTCGCGCAACCTGCTCAACAACATCGTTGGCAACGATGACGCCACTCTCTTCCGCCTTCGCGCGCAAGATTGCAATGCGCGTCTCAAGGTCTGGCGATGAGATGTCGGCGATGAGGCCCCACTCAAACCGTGAGCGAAGCCGCTCCTCGAGCAACGAAATCTCTTTCGGCGTGCGATCCGACGTCAACACGATCTGCTTCCCAGCGGAGTGCAGCGCGTTGAACGTGTGGAAGAACTCTTCCTGCGTACGCTCCTTATCCGCGAGGAACTGAATGTCATCGATGAGCAACACGTCGATCTTGCGGAAGCGTGAACGGAACGCTTCTGCGCCGCTCTGCTGAATGCTGGTGATGAACTCATTGGTAAACGCTTCGCCGGTGATGTAGAGCACCTGGCGCTTCGGCGAGCGCTCAGCAACCGCATTGCCAATGGCGTGCAACAAGTGCGTCTTGCCGAGGCCGGTGCCGCCGTACAAGAAAAGTGGATTGTATGCACCACCAGGTCGCTCGGAAACGGAGAGCGATGCTGCATGCGCGAGACGATTTGCTGCGCCAACAACGTATGTCGCAAATGTGTAGCGAGCATTCAAGTTCGTTGTGCGCGTTGGCGCATCGCGATCAATGATGCGCACGCTCTCTTGTGGTGCGGTGACACGTGGTGCCGTGTCGGCAGCGGCGACGCCCTTCCCCTTGGCGGCGAGTGCGCCGTGTGCGTCGAGCTCTGCGTCACTCACTACTTCAACAGAGAGCGTGACGCTATAGCCAACAACCTTTGCCAACGTTTGTGCGATCAAGGAGCGATAGCGCTCGTCAACCCAATCTTTTGCGAAACCGGATTGGACGCCGAGAACAAAGGTGGCAGACGACTCGTCGACACGAAGGAGTGCGGTGCGACGGAACCAGGTCTCAAAGGTGGCCTGCGAAAGGCTGATCTCCAGCTCTCCGAGGACTGCGCGCCAGACCTGTCGTCGATCCATTCCGCAGCGCCCCCCTTTGTTCCGTTGGTGTGCGCCACCAACACTGCGGCAGAAGGGCGGGGTCGCCGAGGAGTCGGCGGTACCACCCTGGTGCAAGATTGAGTCTGTGCTGACCGGCTTACGCCAGCCCCTCCCACAGCCCCGGAAAAGAGACCAACCGACGGTGTGATGTCGTTCGGGCCCTTTGTGGGGAGGCGGAGAATAGCACCCGCGGCGCTTCCTGCAAGCCCAGGCTCACCCCGATTTTGGATACCCCCTAGGGGTATCTGGCTAAATCCCCGTTACAGGGGTCGGAATTGACACCGCCGCCTGCGAGGAACGATACTTCCCCTCTCAGAACCGCCCTCTTCGCGGCCTGAGTAAAAACCAGGAAGAACCCCTCGGGGGCCACCGCCGACGACGGCAACCGTGGCGCTTGAGACCACCGGATCGGAGCGATACCAATGAAGCGAACGTATCAGCCGAAGAAGCGCCAGCGGTTCCGCGAGCACGGATTCCGTAAGCGCATGTCGACAACGTCCGGCCGCCGGGTTCTTGCCCGACGCCGCGCACGCGGTCGCAAGCGCCTCACCGTCTGATCAAGGCGGCGCGTACGCGCCCCAGGAGCATCGACATGTTGCGCACACCCTCTGACTTCGCCGCGTTAAGCGCCGCACCCGGCGTTACCACGCCGCTGCTCGGCGTCCGTCATCGCACCGTTGCGGCCACCGAGTCCACACCGTCGCTTCGCCTCGGCATCGCAACGAGCCGCAAGGTAGGGAACGCTGTAGTGCGTAATCGCATTCGCCGCCGACTGAAGAGCATCGCGCGCGAGCTTGCACCACAGGTGCGCCCCGGCGCAGAGATCCTGATCGGCGTTCGCACCGCGGCAAGCACCGCATCGAGCGCAGAGCTGCGCGCCGCGCTCACCGACTGCCTACGTCGCGCTCGACTCGTTGAGGTTTCAGCATGAGCGCCCTGCGTCGCGTAGCGAATCTCCCAGCGGTTGCTGGAACACTACTAATCAAGGCGTACCGCGTGTTGTTCTTTTGGCTCCCGTCGAGCTGCCGCTTCGAGCCGAGCTGCTCGCGCTACACAGAGGAGGCGATCGTGAAGTACGGACTACTCAAGGGTTCATGGATGGGGGCCAAGCGCATTGCGCGCTGTTCCCCACTCAACGCTGGCGGACTGGACCCGGTCCGATGAGCCGCCGCACGCTGAAGGTCTTCGCACTGCTTGGTTTCGCGCTGCTCCTGGTTGCTGCATGCGGCGGCGCCGGCGCAACGGCGAGCGTGAGCCCAACACCACACCCACCGCTTGTTCCTGCTGCGCCAGGTGCCGATCCGTTCAGCCTGCTCGCCTGGATCTTCACGCCAATCTTCCAGGCACTCTTCATCGGCCTTGTGCTGCTCGATCGCCTGACTGGCGATATCGGCGTTTCTATTTTGATCCTGACACTCATCATCCGCGTCATCCTGATCTCGCCATATCGCAAGCAGCTGGTGTCGCAGAAGCGCACGCAACTCCTTGCGCCAGAGGTAGCTGAGATTCAGCGCCGCTACAAGGGCGACAAGGTCAAGATCCAGCAGGCACAGATGGAGCTGTACAAGTCGCGTGGTGTCAGCCCGTTCGGCGGCTGCCTCCCAACGCTCCTGCAGTTCATCGTGCTGATTCCGATGTACACCGTGATCTCCAACGGCCTCACGAACCCAGACCCTACGGCCATGTTGAGCGTCTTCGGATTCAACGTTGGTGACGCGGCTGGGCTGGTGTGCGCAAACGGCCTTGGCACCGCGGCGTACGACAACATGAGGCCATGCATTGAAGCAACGGTGCCATGGCTCGGTGGCCTTAACGCATCGAAGCCGTCTGTGATTGACATCGCAGGGTTCGGCGTTTCGATCCTCGCAATCATCAGCGCACTGCTCCAGGTTGTTCAGACCCGCATGACGATCAATCCGAATGCATCGAAGAACGATCCAATGTCAGGCGCACAGGGTCAGACCATGGTGCTCCTGCCACTCATCTCGGTACTGTACGGCGGGATCCTTCCTGCCGGCCTGTTCATCTACTGGATCTCGTCCACGCTGTTCTCGGTTGTTCAGCAGTACTTGATCCTCGGTTTCGGTGGGCTCTTCCCGCTCTTCGGCTGGACGCCCGCCTTTGCCGTTAACCATGCCCCGCGTTTCCCAGTGGCAATGCCGGAATCAATTCCGGATGTTGCTGGGGAAGTTGTGGCACCACATGAGCGAACGGAGCTTGACCGCGCCGCATCAGCGGCCGCCACGATCCGTTCGGCGAAGAAGCGCGACCGACATGGTCGACGAGGGAGTAAGTAATGGCGAACGAGAGCGCATATCAGGAGTTCACTGGGAAGAGCGTTGAAGAGGCACTCAAGGGTGCCTGCGAGGCGTTCAAGGTTGGCATCGGCGATCTCGATTTTGAGATCATTGCCCCAGGGTCGCGCGGCGTGCTCGGCATGGGGGCTGAGCCTGCCCGCATCGTTGCTGCGCCAATCAGCGCACTCGGCGGTGCCGCTCCGAAGCGTGCCGGCGAGTCAAGCCGCCCAGCACCAGCGCCAGCGCCCGTTCGCGAAGAGCGTGCGCCACGCCCAGCACCACGCAACGATGCACCAGTAGCGCGAGCCGCTGCACCGCAAGCTGCAGCACGCCCTGCGCCGCGCGGCGATCGCGCCCCACGACCTGAGCGTGCACCGCGCCCTGAGCGCGCGCCACGCGAGGATCGTGAGCCACGAGAGCGACGCGAGCGCAGCGAGACAACGCCAGAGATGATCAGCGGCGGCAAGGAGATCCTTGAGACGCTGGTGAAGCACCTCGGCTTCGAAGCGGAAGTGCGCACCACTGGAACGGGCGCTGACACCGTGTTGAACGTTGCTGGCACCTCACCAGAGGCGGTCGATGAGTTGAATAACCTGATCGGCGGTCGCGGTGAGCGACTCCAGGCGATTCAGCACTTAGTCAACCTGATGCTCAGCCGCAAGATGGGCGAGTGGGCACGCGTCACCGTTGACATCGAAGAGTATCGAGGTCGACGTGAGGCACAGCTCCGTGCACTTGCACGCAAGGCGGCAGACCGCGTCAAGGAGACCGGCCGCGCCGTGCAGCTGGAGCCAATGACGGCACTCGAGCGCCGCTGGATTCACGTTGAGCTTCAGGAGATGGATGGCATTGCGACCGAGTCGGCGGGCGAAGAGCCAGAGCGCCGCGTCGTCGTTATTCCAGCCTGATAACCCGCTCGGCCACCATGCCGACAAAGGATCCAAAACGGGAGGCGCACTTCCCTGCAATTGAGAAGCGCTATGGCGAACCGATGAAACACTGGTTCGCTGTGATGCAGAACATTGCAGAGAGGCGCTACCCGGAACAGATCGCACACCTGCGAGAGAACTACGGGTTCTCACAAGCGCACGCTAACGCGTTGGTGATGTTCTCGCGAGGTTCAACAACAACACAGCGGCACGCAACACCGACTGCGTATTTCAAAACCATTGATGCGCAGCAGGCCCGGACGATGCGTGCGATCTTCAAAGTGGTGCGCACAAAGTACCCAGAGCTCGAGTTCGTAATCGCTTGGAATCAGCCAATGCTGCGCAAGGGAACCGAGTATGTGCTCGGCGCATCAGCATCCACGAAGTACCTGTTGATTAACCCGTTCAGCAAAGCGGTGATCAATGAATTCGCTGCGAGATTAAAGGGGCTTCGCGTGCTGAAGCACACCATCACGATTCCCAACGACTGGGAGATTGACGAGAAGCTTCTGTTGGCAATGGCAAAGGCGCGCATTGCGGAGATCGCATAGCGCGCGCCGACGGCGCGACGGGTGAGATTTGGTGGAGATGGAGGAGAGTCGAACTCCTCGTCCGAAAAGCCTTCCTTGAGACCACTACGAGCGTGTCCTGCGGTTTAGTCTAAGTTGAGGCGCTCCCACAGGCCGGATCGACCCTCAACCGAGATACATGTCCCTAAATCGGGCTTACTTGATGACTATGCGTCGCTCGTCATCACTGCAGCTTCGCTTTATGACGCTTCCACGACCCGCGAAGCGGGGGCCGCTTCCACGCTCACCTTACTGCCTTAGGCAGCGAGGGCGAGAGCAGGCTGGCGATTGCCAGTTACTTCTTTTTGCTACCGGTTTAACGAGGCCTGATAGCAACCTCGACTCGCGTTCCCAAGGTGCGGATCTCCGTCGAAACCACGCATCCCCAAGGGGGGAATGATACCGCGCGTGTGGCGTGATTACTAGTACGAGCGAAACTACTCGCCGCGCTTCCAGTCGCTGAGCTGGCGTTCGGCCTCGCGGCGCCCTTCGCGGTCGGCGATCGCGGCACGCTTATCGAAGGCCTTTTTCCCGCGCCCGAGGCCAATCTCGACCTTGCAGCGTCCGCGCGAAAGGTAGAGGCGCAGTGGGATCAACGTGAGGCCTTTGGTCTTGACCTTCGTGCCAATAGCGATGATCTCGGACTTATGGAGCAAGAGGCGCCGCACCCGCTTTGGCTCGTGGTTCTGGCTGGCAGCACCGGGCCACTCGGCAATGTGCATACCGATCAAGCGACCCTCGCCCGCGTCGAGGCGCACGTAGGCGTCGCCAATGTCGGCCTTGCCGGCGCGAATCGACTTGATCTCGGTCCCGGAGAGCACGATGCCCGCCTCGTAGCGCTCCACGATCTCGTACTCATACGAAGCCTTGCGGTTCGAGGAGAGCGTGGTCCCCGAGGGGGGCGCCTTCTGCTTTGGGGCAGGGGAGGGCGCCGTCTTGACTGGTGTCTTAGCCATGGCGGTACCTCCTTTCGAATCAGCTTGCCCGTACGGGCGCCCCTGTAGGGTACGCGCCAACCGTGGGCGAGCGCACTGCGGGGCGATCAGCGGGGGATACGAGAGAGCCCCGGCCCGAAGGCCAGGGCTCTGCTCAGTTATTACCGCTCTCGCGGGTCAACTAGGCGTTGACCTCGTGAGAGGCGGCGGTACAACTGTCATTTGACACTGCACACCACCTCCTTTCGTCTGCGGCGAACGATACGCCTCCGCAGGGTCGGGCGCAAGTACCGCGGGGCGAACCGCTACTTAAAGGCGTTGAGCGCCGCCTCCAGCACCGGGTCGGTCTCTGAGCCCTCAGGGGCCGCGGACACCGCAATGTCTGGTACCAGGCCAATCTTGTGGATCCAGCGCCCGCTTGGCGTCAGCCACTTCGCAATCGTGAGCTTCAGGCCCGACCCATCACTCAGGTCAATGAAGGTCTGCACAACGCCCTTACCAAAACTGGTCTCTCCGATGAGAATCGCTCGTCCACGATCCTGTAGTGCGCCAGCAAGGATCTCGCTTGCCGATGCACTCCCCTTGTTGATCAGTACGACAAGCTGAATGGCGGCATCAGTAGCGATGCCGCCACCCTGCGCGGAGGTGCTGGACTGCTCGCCCTTACTGTTCTCTTCGATGTAGACCACACCGTCGGCAATGAATTCACTAGCGATAGAGAGCGCCGTGGAGAGATATCCACCCGGATCATCACGCAGGTCCAGAACAATCTTGTTGCCACCGGCATCAACGATCTTCTGGAGCGCATCACGGAATTGTCCGGCAGCGATGTCGGTAAATTCGTTCAGCGCAACGTAGTCAACGCGATCCCCAGCGGCTGTCTGCAGCTGCTTAGTCGTGACTGCTGGAAGTTCAATCTTGGCACGAACGATTGAGACATCGCGCGGCGCAGCGGTGCCCGTAAGAACAGTCATCACAACCGTTGTCCCCTCCGCGCCACGCACCTTGAGGACCGCCTGGTCAACGGAGAGCCCCGCCAGCGCATCACCATCAACGGCGAGGAACTTGTCACCACTGAGGATCCCTGCGGCACGCGCGGGCGCGCCATCAATCGTTGAGGCAACAGTAAGGAGACAATCAGCGCTGATCGCAGTACAGAGCTCACCCGCCGATGTGCGCAGGTCAATCACAGCGCCGATGCCGGTGAAGCTCCCTGAGAGACCCTCCTTCATAGAGGCCATCTCTTCAGCGGTGAGGTATTGGGAGTACGGATCATCTAACGAGTTGACGAGACCCTTGATTGCGCCGTTGAGGAGATCTTCGTCTGTCTCCGTACCAACATGCTGCTCTTGAATAAGGGTGAGCACTTCGTTGAAGCGTGCAAGATCGAGCGTACCGTTTCCTTGCGCGGTGTTGTCACTTGAACGCAGCCCAGCGTTATACGCGACGACGGCAATAACGATGGCGAGAAGGAGGCGACCAGCTCGCGTGAAGAGTGGTGTTCCGTTTGGCGTCAAGCTCATGGTGGTGCTCCTTCGCTGTGCGTGGCGACTAGTTCAGTCGCCCTCGCAGAGAGAGTAGCGCGCCGAGCGCCCCAAGGCCGAGCCCCGCGGCGATCACCGAGAGCGAGACCTGCCCAGCGAGGATCGCCGACGTTTGAACAGGAAGGACACGGAAGAGGTTCAGCATGACAGCGCCAATGCTGGCGCTCAGAATGCCGAAGATGAAGAGCGTGATCAGTGCTCCAGCGGCGCCGATCGCGAGCCCCTCGAGAATGAATGGCAGGCGGACCCAGGTGGCGCTCGCGCCAACGATGCGCATGATGGCAATCTCATCGCTTCGCGCCAGGATGGCGAGCCGGATGGCATTGACGACCACGGCAAGCACGGCAAGTGAGAAGCCGATCACGATGATCAGCCCGACGATGCGCAGAGCACTAGTAATGGCGACGAGACTCTCCGCAAGCGCGCGCCCATCAATGATGCGACTAAAAGAGGAGGCCGCGGTGATCGAGGCGAGGCCGTCGGCAACCCGGCCTGTATCTGCAGGGTTATCTAGGGCGATCTCGTAGCTGGCGGGGAGCGGGTTTACGCCAAGGTTGCCGGTAAGGTCTGGCTCGCCACGTTCCTTCAGGCGCACCTTAAAGGCGGCAAGCGCATCGTCGGCGCTGACATAGGTAGCCCCCTTCACCCCGTCAATTCCCTCAATCTGAACCTGAATCGAGCGCGCTTCGCTCTCGGTGACAGAGCTCTTCAGATAGGCAATGACCTCAACTTTTGAGTCGGCATATGAGAGCGCTGCATCAAGCCCCGCGCGAATCACCAGCACCGAGGCGAGGACCATGAGCATCAGCGCCATGGTCGTTGTGGCTGCGATCGTTGCCAGCCGATTACGAGAGAGCCCATTCGCCGCGGCAGAGATGCTCAGCCGAATGAGCCGGCCGCGATTTGATGGGCTTTCGTGCTGCACGCCCATCAGCCGACCCGGTGATACGTGGCATTCGCTTCGTCGCGAATGAGGCGACCACCCTCGAGGCCGATCACACGGCGGCGCAGGGTGGTGACGATGTCCGAGTCATGCGTTGCCACCAACACCGTGACACCGAGCCGATTGATGTCCATCAAGAGCTCCATGATCTCCCAGCTAATCAACGGGTCAAGGTTGCCCGTTGGCTCATCTGCGATGAGCAGCTCTGGGTCACCAACAATGGCGCGCGCAATCGCGGTGCGCTGCTGTTCGCCGCCAGAGAGTTCAGACGGGTAGCGATCGGCGAGACTCGCCAAGCCAACAATGCGTAGTGCGCGATCTGTTGCGGTGGCAACATGCTCTGGCGCGGCCCCGGTCACCTCAAGGGCAAAAGCAACGTTCTCGCGAACGGTTCGTCGCGGCAAGAGGCGGAAGTCCTGAAAGACGACGCCGATCCGACGACGGAGCTTCGGCACCTCACCTCCAGAGAGGCGATGAACTGGAAATCCTGCAACGTACACCTCGCCCGCTGTCGGGAGCACGTCGCGAACCAAGAGTCCGATCAAGGTGGACTTTCCGGCACCAGATGGTCCAACAAGGAAGGCGAATTCGCCGCGCTGAATCGTGAGGCTCACATCACCGAGGGCAATGTGGCCGCTCGGGTAGGTCACAGAGATACCTTGCAAGTCAACGACAGCGCCCTCACTCGCACCAAGATCTACTGCGTTGCTCATCGGCTGATCCTACTCCTCATCCACGCTGCCGCCAGCGAGCGGTGCCCCAGTGGAGACACGCTCTAGCTCAGCGAGGATGAATGCATCAAAGTCGCCATCAAGCACACCAACGGTGTCTGAGGTCTGATGGCCGGTGCGGTGGTCCTTCACCATTTGGTACGGATGCAGCACGTAACTACGAATCTGGTTCCCCCAGCCGGCAGAGATCGTTTCACCGCGCACGCGGGCTAGCTCATCTTCGCGCGCGCGAATTTTTAGTTCAATCAGTTTTCCGCGCAACATCCGTTCAGCTGTCTCACGGTTCTGCATTTGTGAACGCTGGTTCTGACTCGAGACGACGGAGTTTGTTGGAAGGTGGGTGAGGCGCACGGCCGACTCCGTTTTGTTTACGTGCTGGCCACCGGCGCCACTGGAGCGATACGTATCAACGCGAATCTCATCCCAGTTGAGCGTTACCTCGGCGTCATCCTCGACCTCGGGGATCACTTCAAACATCGCAAAGGTGGTTTGTCGGCGCTTCTGCCCATCGAATGGGGAGATGCGCACGAGGCGATGCACGCCGCGCTCAGCGCGGAGCCAACCGAAGGCGTTGCGGCCGCGAATCTCTAGAACAACGCTGCGATATCCCGCACCTTCGCCATCAGTGGAGTCCACGATCTCTGTCGCGAAGCTATGTCGTTCAGCCCAACGCATGTAGGCGCGCAACAGTATGGCGGTCCAATCACACGCCTCGGTGCCGCCGGCACCCGCTTGAAGGGTGACGATGGCGTCAGCGTCAGCGTACTCACCACTAAAGAGGAGTGAGGTGCGCGCCTTCTCGAAGTCGCGCTCAAGGAGTGCCGCCTTCGTGGACACCTCGTCTTGCAGCCCCTGGTCACCCTCTGATTCGGCGAGTTCAAAGAGTTCGCCGAGGTCGCGCGCGGCTGTGGTGAGCTCCCGCCAGAGGGTCAGCTCCTCGCGTAGCCCCTCCGCCTCACGGGCGAGCCGTCGGGCGACCCGCTGGTCGTCCCAGAAGCCCGGGGCGAGCATCGCCGCCTCAATCTCAGCCAGGCGCGCTGCCTTTGTTACAGGGTCAAAGACGCCCCGAGGTTGCCTCGATGCGGCCGAGGAGGTCCCGCAGGGAGGCGGCGTCGACGCTCACCCTGCACCCTCACCCAGCCGAACCGCGGCATCCACGGGGGACTTGCTGCTCACGCTATGCACCATGGCACTTCTTGTACTTCTTCCCAGAGCCACAAGGGCACGGGTCGTTCCGCCCGACCGTGGCGGCGGCTGCAACAGGCGCCTTTGGTGCTGGGGCCGACGTGGTGTTCGCTGCGCTGGTGGCGACGACCTTGGGGCGCGGCGCCTCTTGCTGCACCACGCTGACGCGCAAGATCGATCGGCCGATGCTGACGCGAATCAACCCCTGGAACTCGTCATACAGCTTGAACGCCTCTTTCTTAAAGGCATTCAGTGGATCCTCTTGGGCGTATCCACGCAGTCCGATACCGCGACGCAGATCATCCACCTCAGTGAGATGTTCAACCCAGAGCTGGTCGATGCTGCGCAAGATCACGGCGCGCAAGACGCGCGGCCAAATTTCTGGGCCAAACTCTTCTGCCTTCTTGTTGAGCGCCGCAAGTGCGGCAACCTCAATCGCATCAATGAGGATCGCATCCTCAACGATGTTCTCGAGGTTTTCTGGCGGCTCAATTCCCGCTCGTCGCAGGTCACCCTTGAGCGCCTCAACATTCCAGTCGGCTGGAACGCCGGGAGGGCAGTGCGTCATGACGATGGATCGCGCCTCTGCGCTGAGTGAATCCTCAACGGTCAGGTTGAGATCGTCGCCGTGCAACACGCGATCACGTTCGCCGTAGACGGTGGCGCGCTGCTTGTTGATGACGTCGTCAAACTCCACGACGCGCTTACGAATGTCAAAGTTGTACCCCTCAACGCGCGTCTGTGCCCCTTCAATCGTGCGGCTGACCATGGACGACTCAAGCGCCTGCGTCTCATCAAAGCCGAGGCGATCCATCAGGCTGACGACACGTTCGCCAGCGAAGCGCTTCATTAGGTCGTCTTCGAGTGAGAGGTAGAAGCGTGAAGAGCCCGGATCGCCTTGGCGGCCAGCGCGGCCACGGAGCTGGTTATCAATACGGCGTGACTCATGTCGCTCGGTGCCAAGAATGCGAAGGCCACCAGCCGCGAGAACGATCTCGCGATCTATTGCGCAGGAGCGCTCCGCCTCAGCGAGCACCTCTGCGTACGTCGCCGCGTCAACCTCGGCAGGATTGAGTCCGCGCACGCGCAGCGCCTCAGAGGCGAGCCCAGCTGGGTTACCACCGAGCACGATGTCGGTTCCGCGGCCGGCCATGTTGGTAGCGATCGTCACTGCACCACTGCGACCCGCCTGTGCAACAACGGGCGCCTCGCGCTCATGCTGCTTAGCATTCAGGACGTTGTGAGGAATCCCCTCGCGCTTCAGGAGACCAGCGAGGTGTTCAGAGCGCTCAACCGACGTGGTCCCGACAAGCACCGGCTGACCAGCGGCGCGCCGCTCTTTAATGTGCTCCACGATCGCGCCATCCTTGGCACGTTCCGTGCGGTAAACAAGATCAGCCTGGTCGTCGCGCACCATCGGCCGGTGGGTTGGGATGGCGGCGACCTCAAGGTTGTAGATCTTGCTGAACTCCTCGGCTTCGGTCATGGCGGTACCAGTCATGCCGGCGAGCTTGCCGTAGAGACGGAAGTAGTTCTGGAAGGTGATCGTGGCAAGCGTTACCGACTCGCGCTGCACATGGAGACCCTCTTTGGCCTCAACGGCTTGATGTAAACCTTCGGACCAGCGCCGCCCCGGCATCTTGCGACCAGTAAATTCGTCAACGATGACAATCTCACCCTCTTCAACAATGTAGTCGCGATCACGCTTGAAGAGCGCATGTGCGCGGAGCGCTGATTCAAAGTGTCGCGCCATCAGTGGATCACCGCTGTAGAGATTCTCAATGCCGAGCATCTGCTCGACGCGAGCGACGCCATCCTCGGTTGGGGAAACCGCTTTCTCCTTCTCGTCGAGGAAGTAGTCGCCACCCGCCTCTGCACCGGTATCGCGCGCGCGCAGGCGTGGCACAAGCTTTGAGAATGTTGCGTAGAGATCCTGCGATTCTGCCGCTTGACCGCTGATGATGAGCGGTGTCCGCGCTTCGTCGATCAAGATGTTGTCGACCTCGTCGACGATGGCGAAGGCGTGCCCGCGTTGCACGCGCGCCTCGAGCTCGGTGACCATGTTGTCGCGCAGGTAGTCGAATCCAAACTCATTGTTCGTGCCGTAGGTCACATCGGCGGCATACGCCTCACGTCGAGTGACAGGGCGCAGTTTGGCGGTCTGCTCGTCGCTGCTGTGGTGTTCGGGATCAAACAGATAGGAGCTGTCGTGTGCGATCACGCCGATGCTGAGACCCATGAAGGCGAAGATCGGGCCCATCCAACGCGCGTCGCGACGGGCAAGGTAATCGTTCACAGTTACCACATGCACGCCGCGGCCACCAACAGCGTTGACGGTGGCACCGAGCGGACCAACGAGCGTCTTCCCTTCACCGGTGCGCATCTCGGCGATCTTCCCCTGGTGGAGCACGATGGCCCCGAGGATCTGCTCGTCGTACGGGCGCATGCCAGTGGTACGGCGTGATGCTTCGCGAGCGGCGGCGAGGATTTCAGGCAACTCTTTGTCGAGCGCCGTCTTTAGCGCGTCGCCTTCGAGTGTGCGCAGAACGGCGGAGATCGCGTCAATGCGCGCACGAATCTCACCGTCGCTTGCCGCCTCCATCTCGTTGGCGCGTGCGTTAACGGCGTCAAGGATTGGCTGGAGGCGACCGAGCTCGCGGTCGTTTGAATCTACAAGTCGGGAGAGAAAGCCAAAGACCATCGCTAGCGGAGGCCTAGCGCCAGAATCCGGCGGAGTACCCGATCACCAGGATGCCAAACGTAAGCGCGGCGAGCACAACCCAGAAGAGGGCACTTACCGGCCTGCTGGTCGGATTCATTTCAGGATTACTCATTGGCGCGGCGTTCCATCGCGGGCTGCGCAGCGATGCGCGCCAGTCGACGTTCTTCTCAGGAGCGCGCGCAACAATTGCGCCACGCTCGTCAGGGCGATGCAGCTTTAGTGTCATCGCCGAGTTCGCCTCGCGCTTGACGGAACCGTTGAGACTGGGCCCGTCTGATTCTCATCCCAGAAGAGCATCTCTTCAGCGGTAGCCGACTCTTTACCGAAGAGGGCGCCGACTGACTCGCCGAGATGAATACGTCGGATGGCCTCACCGAAGAGTGGCGCAGAGGAGAGGCGCTTGATTTTCGTGCTCTTTGCCCCGACCGGCATTGGGATGGAGTCGGTCACCGCTACCTCGACGACGTTGCAGTTTTCGATGCGCTCAATGGCTGGACCAGAGAAGACGCCATGTGTAGCGCACGCCGTTACCTCAATCGCGCCGGCCTTCTCAATTGCACGGACAATTTCCGTAAGCGTTCCAGCGGTGTCAATCTCGTCGTCGACGATGACCACGCGCTTCCCCTTCACGTCACCGATGACGTTCAGCACCTCGGCCTGGTCGTTGTTCCCCTCGCGTCGCTTCTCCACAATGGCGAGCGGCGCATTAAGGAGTTCAGCGAAGGTGCGCGCACGCTTGGCGAACCCGAGGTCGGTGACGACGACGAGGTTCTCGGTGCCGCGCTGGCGCATGTAGTTGGAGAGAAGGTGCACCGCGGTCAGCTCGTCGACAGGAACGTTGAAGAATCCCTGTAGCTGGCCCTGGTGTAGGTCGAGGGTGAGGATGCGGTTCGCACCAGCAACCTGCAGCATGTCGGCGACAAGACGCGCGGTGATTGGTACGCGCGGCTGATCCTTCTTGTCGGAGCGGCCGTAGCCGTAGTACGGAATGACGGCGGTAATGCGGCCGGCCGACGCGCGCTTGAATGCGTCGATCATGATTAGGAGCTCCATGATGGAGGTGCTCACCGGTCGCGATGTTGGCTGAACAATGAAGACATCTTTCTCACGGGCGTTGTCGAGAATCTTGACGAAGATGTTCTCGTTGGCGAAGGCGAAGACTTCTGCCTTGCCGATCTGCCGCCCGAGATAGCGGGCAATCTTTGCCGCAAGTTCAGGGTTGGCGTTCCCCGTGTAGACGTCGATCGAATCTGCCCTCATCGCCGTCCTCCGCTCTCTGGACGGGTCACTGTTAGCGACCCGAACGCTTCTTCGGGGCTGGCTTCCCCTTTGCGACCGGCTTTGACTTCGGGGCTGGCTTCCCCTTTGCGACTGGCTTCCCCTTTGATGGAGTGCCGCCCTTGGCTGTTGGGCGAGGTGCCTTCACAACCTTCGGAACCTCTGGAGCCTCGTCGGCTTCGCCCTGATTGTCGCCTGTGTCGTTGCGCTTTGCCAGACCTGTACGGAAGGCGGCGATTCCGGCGACCTTGTCGCCCTCACGCAGGGTCATCACACGTACGCCCTGGGCGCTGCCGTCCTTGCGGGTGGCGATACTCTCAAGCTTGGTACGCACGACCTGCCCCTCGGCGCTGATCAAGATCACCTCTTCGTCGGCCTCGCTGACCTGGCGCACAGCCACAACAGGGCCGGTCTTGCGCCCCTCGAGTGGGATCAGGCGGACGCCCTGGGTGCCGCGGTGCTTGCGGGCGAAGGCGCCCACAGGGACGCGCTTCCCGTGACCGGTCTCCGTAAGGACAAGGAGGTCGGCGCCGGGCTCCGCCACGGCCATGGCGACCACGAGGTCACCCTGGCGGGCGAGGCGAATGCCGATCACGCCACCAGCGGTGCGCCCCATGGCGCGTGCCTCGCGCTCGTGGAAGCGGCAGATGCGCCCCTGGCGGGTGGCCATGACCAGGTCATCTTCACCCGAGGTCTGAATCACCTGGGCAAGCTCATCACCCTTATCCAGAGTGATGGCGATGATGCCGGTGGAGCGCACCTTCTCGAACTGCTCGATCGCGGTCTTCTTAATGATCCCCTTCTTGGTGGAGAAGGCGAGGTAGCTGCCTGGCGTGAAGCCGTTCAGGATGATCGTGGCGACCGGGGTCTCGCCCGACTCCACCTGCACCCCTGGAAGATTGACGATCGGAATCCCCTTGTTCTGTCGCGTGGCGTCAGGGATCTCATGCACCTTCGCGCTAAAGCCACGCCCCTTGTTCGTGAAGAAGAGGGCGTAATCGTGGGTGTTTGCAACCTGCAGTGTGGCAACCGCATCCTCTTCGCGCGTGGTCATGCCGATCACGCCCTTGCCGCCGCGATGCTGCTGACGGTAGGTGGTGAGCGGCTGGCGCTTGATGTAGCCGCGGCCGGAGATGGTGATCACCACATCTTCGTCGGCGATCAGGTCTTCGTCTGACATTTCGCGCGTTGCATCCTGGGCGATCTTGGTGCGCCGTCGATCGGCGAACTTCTCCTTCAGCTTGGCGAACTCATCCGAGATGATCTTGGAGATGCGGGCTGGCCGGGAGAGAATGTCTTCGAGCTCGGCGATGTACTTGATCACTTCAAGGTATTCATCTTCAATCTTCTTGCGCTCGAGGGCAGCGAGGCGCGCCAGGCGCATGTCAAGGATCGCCTGCGCCTGCAGCTCGCTGAGCTTGAAGCGCTCCATGAGCTGCGTGCGTGCGACATCAACGTCGGCTGCGGCACGAATCGTCTTAATGACGGCGTCGAGATTGTCGAGGGCGATCTTGAGCCCTTCGAGGATGTGGGCGCGCTCACGTGCCTTCTTGAGTTCGTATTCGGTGCGGCGTCGCACAATGATGCGGCGATGGTCGATGTGATGCTGCAGTACCGACTTCAGTGAGAGGGTCTGTGGCTGGCCGTCGACGAGGGCGAGCATGTTCATGCTGAATGCAGAGCGCAGTGGGGTGAGCTTCAACAGCTTGTTGAGCACCTTGTGTGGGTTCGCATCCTTCTTTACTTCGACATAGATGCGCATGCCGTCGCGGTCAGATTCGTCGCGCAGGTCGGCGATGCCGTCGAGGCGCTCCTCTTTGACGAGGTCGGCGATCTTCTCAACGAGTGACGCCTTGTTCACCTGGTACGGAAGCTCGGTGATGATGATCGCGGTGCGATCACCACGCGAGGCCTCTTCGAAGTGTGTTGCGCCGTCTACAACGACGCGGCCGCGTCCGTGTGCGTACATCTGTCGCACCGCATCAATGCGCTCCGTTGCGCCGGTGAGTGGGTTCTTAATGGTGTCGTAGCGGTAAAGGATGCCGCCGGTTGGAAAGTCTGGCGCATTGACGTACTTGCAAAGATCGTCAACGGAGAGCTCAGGGTCGGCGATCAGGGCGATGGCGGCGTCGGCGATCTCGCCAAGGTTGTGGGGCGGAATGTTCGTCGCCATGCCGACGGCGATACCAGAGGAGCCGTTGACGAGTAGGTTCGGCAGGCGCGAAGGGAGAACGCTCGGCTCCTTCTGCGTGCCGTCGTAGTTCGGCGTGAAGTCGACGGTTTCGTGATCGATGTCGGCAAGCATCTCTCCGGCGATCGAGGTGAGACGCGCTTCGGTGTAGCGCATCGCTGCGGCGGAGTCGCCGTCGACCGAGCCAAAGTTGCCCTGGCCATCAACGAGCGGATGTCGCATCGAGAAGTCCTGTGCGAGTCGTACGAGTGCGTCGTAGAGGGCGCCGTCGCCGTGTGGGTGGTACTTACCCATCACCTCGCCGACGATGGCGGCACACTTACGATAGGCGGAGCCGCCAGAGAGGCCCATCTCGCCCATCGTGTACAAGATGCGGCGGTGTACTGGCTTCAGGCCGTCGCGAACGTCGGGGAGTGCGCGCGCCACGATCACGCTCATCGCGTAATCGAGGTAGCTCGTTCGCATCTCGTCTTCGATGCGAATCGAACGGACGCTCACTCGTGCCTCGTCGTTCATGCTGCCATCGCCTCCTATACGTCCAGGTTCTGGACCTTGTGGGCCTCAGCCTTAATGAAGTCGCGGCGCGGCTCAACGCGCTCACCCATCAGCATCTCGAAGATCTCGTTGGCCACGGCGGCATCTTCAATGCGCGCCTGCAAGAAGACGCGGTTGTCGGGATTCATCGCCGTCTCCCAGAGCTGCTCGGCATTCATTTCGCCGAGGCCCTTGAAGCGCTGCACGCTGACATTCTTCGTCTTGAACGAGGCGATCGCCTCGTCGCGCTCCTTCTCGGTCGACGCGTACTTCGTCTCCTTGCCCGTGCTCACGCGATAGAGCGGTGGCTGGGCAATGTAGAGATAGCCAGCCTCAATGATGGCGGGCATGTAGCGATAGAAGAAGGTGAGCAGCAGCGTTCGAATGTGCGCCCCGTCCACGTCGGCGTCGGTCATGATGATGACGCGGTGGTAGCGCAGCTTCGTAATGTCGAAGCGGCTGTTCGAATCTTCCATGCTGGAATCCTGAATGCCGGCACCGAGCGCCATGATCAGCGTGCGAATGTTGTCGCTGCCAAGAATCTTGTCAATGCGCGCCTTCTCAACGTTCAGCAGCTTGCCGCGCAGCGGGAAGATCGCCTGGAAGCGTCGATCGCGTCCCTGCTTCGCCGAACCACCGGCCGACTCGCCCTCCACGATGTAGAGCTCTGACTTTGCGGGATCACGCTCTTGGCAGTCGGCGAGCTTGCCAGGGAGTGCGCTCCCCTCGAGTGCGCCCTTGCGCATGACGAGCTCTTTCGCCTTACGTGCCGCTTCGCGTCCACGTGCTGCGTTGAGTGACTGGCGAATGACCTCCTTGCCGTCAGAAGGATTCTCTTCGAGGAACTGTGTGAGGCCCTTGTTGACGGCGGTTTGCACGATCCCCTTGATCTCCGCAGTACCGAGCTTCGCCTTGGTTTGGCCTTCGAACTGCGGATCAACAAGTTTCACGCTGATCACTGCCGTGAGGCCTTCGCGCACATCTTCACCGGTGAGGTTTGGATCGTTGTCTTTCATTGCACCGTTCTTGCGCCCCCACTCGTTGAGTGAGCTGGTCAGCGCGGCACGGAATCCGGTGACGTGTGTTCCGCCATCGATGGTGTTGATGTTGTTTGCAAAGGCGAGAAGTGTCTCTGACCACGAATCACTCTGGTACTGGAAGGCAACTTCAACGCTGGTCGTGCCCTCCATCCCTTCGATGTAGACAGGACGATCGTGGGTAACCTTGCGCTTGCGATTCAAGTGACGAACAAACGAGACGATGCCACCCTGGAAGTAGAAGGTTGCTTCGCGATCGGCGCGATCGTCAATCAGCGTCATCCACAAACCCTTGTTGAGATACGCGGATTCGCGCAGACGATTTGCCAACGTCTCAAACGAGTACTCAGTCTCGGAGAACATTTCTGGGTCGGGCAAGAAGGTGGTCAGTGTGCCGCGTCGGCCAGCTGATGGATTCCCCTTGATAACTTTGGTGCGCGGCACGCCTCGCTCGTACTCTTGCGACCAAACAAAACCGTCGCGCGCCGATTCAACGCGCAGCTTGATGCTGAGCGCATTGACGACAGAGACGCCGACGCCGTGCAGTCCGCCAGACACTTTGTATCCGCCGCCGCCGAACTTTCCGCCGGCATGCAACACGGTGTGCACCACTTCGAGCGCATCTTTTCCGGTGGAGTGCTTGCCAACTGGAACACCGCGACCATCGTCGGCGACAGTGATGGAGTTATCTTTGTTGATGCGCACCAGAATGCGCGTTGCATGCCCGGCCATCGCTTCGTCAACAGAGTTGTCGACGACTTCGTAGACAAGGTGATGTAGGCCGCGCTCATCGGTGGAGCCGATGTACATGCCGGGACGCTTGCGAACCGCTTCAAGTCCCTCAAGAACCTGAATGCTGGATGCGCCGTAGTCGCCAGATGCCTTCTTTGCGCGGCTACCTGTTGCGGCTGCGGTGCTCTTCTTTTCGGTCACTCACTCACTCCCTTGATCTGCTCTACGAGCCGATGCAGTTCTTCGTTTGAGTAGTAATCGATCACGATCTGTCCGCCCTTACCAGCAGGCTTCACGCGCACCGGAGTGCCGAGATGCCCTTCAAGATCGCGCTGCAGTGCAGCGAGCTCTTCACTTGGCAGTGCGCCAGGCTTTCGCTTCGTGGTGATTGTACCGCGCGCAGCACCGCGAACCGTTGACGCGGCCGCCTCGGCGCCACGCACCGTAACGGCATCGCGCACAAAAGTGCGCGCAAGCCACGCCTGCTCTGATTCGGGAAGGCCGACGAGCGCGCGTGCGTGCCCTTCACTGAGTCGCCCAGCGGCAACTTCGTTCTGCACATCAGTAGAGAGATCGAGTAGGCGCAGCGTGTTTGCAACAGTGGTGCGCGCCTTGCCAGCGATCACCGCGATCTGTTCCTGCGTCAACCCAAACTCATCCGCGAGACGTCGATAGGCGTGCGCTGTTTCAATCGGCGATAGGTCGCTGCGTTGAACATTTTCAATAAGTGCGAGCTCAAGCCGCGACTGATTCCCAACAACGCGCACGACGGCGGGAATCGTGCTCTTTCCGGCGAGTTTTGAGGCGCGGAAGCGTCGCTCGCCTGCAATGAGCGTGTATCCGTTCGGCCCCTCCTCAACAACAACCGGCTGCAGCACGCCGTGCTCACGGATGCTCTCGGCGAGTTGCGCCAGCTCAGCAGTCGAGAACTCTGTGCGTGGCTGGTAGGGGTTCGGCTTGATCTTGCTGAGCGGAATCTCCAACGCACCTGCACGCGTAGCGCCAACGGCACTCGCCGCCTCTGGGATCAGTGCGCCGAGGCCTCGTCCGAGTCCGGTGGTCTTCTTCGCCATGCTCCCCCCTTATTACTACCTGGCGCCTACGGGGGTTCCGTTGAACACCCGGGCATCAAATTCCGCTGCAGCCTGCGCGTATGACTCAGCACCCGAGGTGCCTGGCGCGTAACTTCGAATGGCAATCCCGTGGCTTGGCGCTTCGGCCAAGCGTACCGAACGCGGCACGCGGGCCTTATAGACCAGCTCACCAAAGTGGCTCTCGACTTCGCGCACCACGTCGCTGCCAAGTTTTGTGCGGGGATCAAGCATGGTCAAGAGGAGGCCATTCACCTCTAAGGCGGGGTTGAGGCGCTCGCGCACGAGGCGAATGGTGGCCATGAGCTGCGAGAGCCCCTCCAGGGCGTAGTACTCGCACTGCACAGGAACAAGCACGGCATCAGCGATCGCGAGGGCACTCACGGTGACTAGGCCGAGTGACGGCGGGGTGTCCACGAGAATTACCTCGACATCCCCTGCGGTGCGGAGACCGATCGCAAGCTGGCGCTCGCCGCTCTCGTCCCCCGTGGCGAGCTCAACGTCGATCCCGGCAAGGTCGGCCGAGCCCGGAATGAGCGTGAGGTTCGGAATCGAGGTCGGCTGGGCGAGCTCCGTCGCTGGTCGGCGCCCCACGAGGAGGTCGTAGGCGGTGGGCGCACCCTCTGGGAGGGTGAATCCGAGGCCACTCGTGAGGTTTCGCTGGGGGTCAAGGTCGACCACGAGCACGCGACGCCCTGCGTGGGCGAGTTCGGCAGCGAGGTTAAGCACGGTGGTGGTCTTACCAACACCACCCTTCTGGTTCGCACACACGATGATCGGCGCGTGGGATTCGGTAGGGTGCTGGGAGGTAGTATTCACGCTCCTATCGTAGCAGGAGGGGGCTACGGAGGGGTTTCAGCGACCATGTTTCACGTGGAACAACAGAGGCCCGACAAGGCGGTGCGCTAAGGCGGCTGCAGGGGTATCCTGAGGCAATGACCAAACGTCTCGGCTACGTGCTTGGAATCGTGCTCGCCGCCCTCATCCAGGCGCGGCTCCTACCCGAAGTCGGGCTGGAGCGCGCGGTCAATCTTCCAACCGTGCTGTTGATTGTTACAGCATCAGTTGATCGACGCACGCTGACACTCATCGCTGCAACAGCGGCTGGCCTGATGATCGACATCGCGCTCTTGCGACCACTCGGATTAACGAGCCTTGCGATGGTCGCCGGCGTGCTCGTAGCAAGCCAGATCCGTGGCGCTGGAGATGCCCAGCTGCTCCGTCGCGCCACCGCACTCCTCCTCGGATTGGCAGCGAGCAACGTGGCGATCCTTCTACTGAGCGGCGGCGGGAGTGGCCCCCTCGGAGAGAACGCCTTTGCGCTCGTTGCGAACCTCCTCCTTGGTGGTGCCCTAGCGTGGTTTGGGCAGCGACGGCGCAGGGGCTATCAGTTCGACCAATCACTCCGCGGGTAACCCACAAACATGACTAACCCTCAGGTCTACCCTGGCGGTGGTGGACCGAGCGATCGAGAGGCTCGTCGACGACGCCCCCTACGATTTTTTGCCGCCGCACTCATCGTCCTTTTGACCTTTGGTGGGCTCGGCGGCCGCTTGATCCTCATTCAATTTGGTGCGGCAGCGTCGTCAGGCACAACAACTGCAGTCGTGCGTGGCCACCGCATTGTCGAAGAGCTCATCACGCCAGCGCGCGGGTTGGTGTACGACCGTAGCGGCCGCGTGCTTGCAAAAAACATTGCGGTGTACGCCGTGCAGATTCGGCCCGGTGATCTCTCGCTCACCGTTCGCGCGAGCGTTGTACAAACGCTTGGAGCAATCTTGAAGATTGATCCTGTACGAATCATCACACTGCTCGATCGCAGTACTGGCTCACTCTGGGAGCCGATTCGCATCGCCAATAATGTCAGTGAGCGTGCCGCGCGACTGATCAATGAAGAGCGCGCCAGCCTCCCTGGCGTGGAAACGGTCGTTGAAGCTCGACGCGTCTATCCATACGGAACGCTTATCAGCCACATCGTTGGCTACGTTGGCCGCATTGACACAGTAGAGGCGAGCACACTTGCGCCAGCCGGCTACACCGTCGTTGATTTCATCGGACGCGCAGGCGTGGAGGCGAGTTATGAAGAGACCCTTCGCGGCGCACCAGGAATTCGCCAAGTAGAGGTCGACGCAAAGGGTCGCCTGGTGCGGATTCTTGGTGTGACAAAGCTTCCAATTGACGGATCATCACTGACGCTCACGATTGACATTGAAGCGCAACAGCGCGCAACGACCGCGTTGGAGTGGGGACTAAAGAGCGCTGGCACCAAAGAGGGTGTCGTCGCTTCGCTCAATCCACAGAACGGCGAGGTCATTGCGATGGCCTCGCTTCCAACGTACGACAACAATGATTTTTCGGCAGGTATCAGCAATGCAAAGTATCAGAAGTATCTTGCGAATAAATACTCACCACTGCTGAACCATTCGGTCGGCTCGTACTTTCCTCCAGGCAGTACGTACAAACTCGTCACTTTCTCTTGCGCGCTCAACAACAATCTCATCACGCCAACATCGCGATTCCAATCTACGGCCTTTCTCGAAGTAGACGGTGAAAAGTTTTATGAGTGGAATCGTGCGGGATTTGGCGGCTCACTGACACCATCTGAAGCGTATTCGTGGAGCTCCAACGTCGTGACATTCCAACTTGCGCGGCTTGTCAGGATTGATCGGCTCGCAGCATGTGGTCGACAGTGGGGCTTCGGCGCATCAACCGGCATCGATCTACCAAGTGAGATTTCTGGGTTGGTCCCTGACCAGGCATGGGCGCGCACTACCATCAACCGCGGGCTCTACAACGCGGAGGTCCTGCAATCGGCGCAGGGACAAGGGTACGACTTGGTGACGCCTATCCAAGTACTGAATTCGTTTGCTGCACTTGCAAACAGCGGCACACTTTGGAGGCCACACGTTGTTCTCAGCGTCACACACCCAGATGGAACGATCACGCCAATCACGCCCGTGGTAAATGCTGAGGTTGGCATGAAAGAGTCTACCTATCGCGAGATGCGCCTCGCGGGACGAAAGATGGCGCTGAACCCTGGACCATCACAGGGGATCTCACGAATGCCGCTCTTTGTTTCTGCCAAGAGTGGCACCGCGCAATTCGGCGTGCGCGACAACCTTGGGCGACTGCCGTTCCATAACTGGATGGGTGGGTTTGTGGCGCCAACAAACGATTGGTCGAAAAGTGATTCCACATTCGCCTACGTTGTCTTCATGCACGGTACAAACACGGTGGGGAATGCGGCAAAAGAGGTGACGAAGTATTACCTGCAGCTACAGTTCGATTTGAAGCGCGACTATCGAACCCCGGCACTCTTGGCGCGCGGGAACCACTTCGGTGAATAGGCTCGATTCGCCGCTCGGCTCCGCCCTTCGTCGCGTGGACTGGATCGCTGCAGCCGCCGTTGGGCTCCTTGCGTTGACCGGACTCGGCATGGCCTGGCTGAATGCACGGAGCTATGGCCAAGAGCTACTAACACCAAGCTCACTGCTCGTGCGCTCGTTGACTTGGACACTCCTCTCCATCGCCGTCTATAGCGTGACAACGTTGGTGAATTGGCGCTGGGTCCGCACGTTCGCCTGGCCGCTCTACGCTGCAAACATTCTGCTGCTGATCATCACGCTGGTGTACGGCGTCGACTCTGGCGGAAACAACCGAGCGATCGCGATCTTCGGCCTTGCCATTCAGGCAAGCGAGCTCAGCAAGATCCTGACGCTCGTGGCGATCTCTACCGCCCTCACGCGTGCCGACCGAGCCGGCGGTGGACTGCAAGACCTCCTGTTGGCGGGCGCCATCGTTGCGCCACCCTTCCTTCTCGTTGTGGCACAGCCCGACCTCGGCACGGCGCTCGTGTTGGCGGCGGCGCTCTTCGGCGCCCTCTACCTCTCCGGTGTTGCAACCCGCTGGATTGCTGCCCTGGCGAGCCTGGCTGCCCTTAGTGGAGCTCTAGCGTGGGTTGTCGTGCTCGCGGATTATCAGAAGGAGCGGCTCCTCGCCTTTATTGACCCAAACGCCGATCCAGCTGGGCCGAAGTACCAGCTCCTGCGTTCACTCGAGGCGATTAAAGGGGGCGGCCTGTTTGGTGCGGGCGCTGACGGCACCGCAATCCTGACCCCCCTTCCCGTTCAGGAGAGCGACTTCGTCTTTGCGGCTCTCGTCCGTGCGTTTGGCGCCGTTGGGGGCCTCTTTGTGATCGTTCTGCTTGCCATTCTGGTGGGGCGCCTGGTCTGGCACGCCTGGACCTCCCCCGACGAGTTCGGGGTGATCTTTGCCGGAGGGATGGCCACCGTCGTCCTCTTCCAGACCTTCGTGAATATTGGAATGAACCTCGGGGTCGCCCCCATTACAGGGATCACCCTCCCCTTTGTGAGCTACGGCGGGGCCTCCGCCGTCTCCCTCGCCTTCGGCCTGGCCCTCGTGCAGAGCCACCGCGTACACGATGGGGGCTCATCGCCACTCATGTAACAATAAGGCGCGGTTGACGCGGGAGAGCCCTGATCGTAGACTTCCCCTCCCGCGACTGACCCGTCCGTCAGACCGCGACTCGCCCAACAGGCGCCGCCTGTACGGCGCACAGACAGTAAGGACAGGGGAACCATGTACGCAGTCATCGAGACCGGTGGAAAGCAGTATCGAGTGGAGCTCGGCAGCGAGCTGCACGTTGAGTTGACCGGCGCTACCCCAGGGAGCGAGATCTCGTTCGACCGTGTTCTTCTTGTGCGCACCGACTCCACCACGGAGATCGGCACCCCCGTTGTTGCTGGCGCGAAGGTCACCGCAACGGTGCTTGGCCAGGAGCGCGGACCAAAGACGATCAGCTTTAAGTACCGACCGAAGGCGCGTAGCCGCATCACCAAGGGGCACCGCCAGGAACTTCACCTTATTAAGGTCACCGAAGTTGCAGTGAACGGCACGAGCGCGAAGGCACTCTACGAAGCTGGTGCTGCAGATCGCGCCAAGGCACAGGCTGCCGCAGCCGCTGTCGCCGCCGATAAGGCGAAGGCCGATGCCGCAGTTGCTGCAACGTTGAAGGTTGGCGCGCCAGCCGAAGCGACGGCTGCGAAGAAGCCTGCCGCAAAGAAGCCAGCAACTACAAAACCAGCAGCGAAGAGCGCCGACACGTCGGTCGCTGACGCCGAGTAACGCAGCGAACGCTGAGAGAAGGAGACCCCCATGGCACACAAGAAGGCAGGCGGAAGTGTTCGCAACGGACGCGATAGCGCTGGTCAGCGCCTTGGCGTGAAGGTTGGCGACGGCCAGAAGATCAACGCTGGCGGCATCATCGTGCGACAGCACGGCACCACCTTCGCCGCAGGACGCGGCGTTGGCCTGGGCAGCGACTACACCATCTATGCAACCGTCACCGGCAGGGTGAAGTTCGACCACGCGTCGCGCACGAAGAAGCGCGTCAACGTTGTCGCTTCGCCAGACGCCTAGAGAGTCGCTGATGAAGCCAGAGATTCATCCCAAGTACAACACCATCGAAATTACGTGCCTCGCATGCAGCACGAAGTTCTCGATCGGCTCGACGCGAACCAGCGAGCTCAAGACGGAAGTCTGCTCAAACTGCCACCCGTTCTTTACTGGGAAGCAGCTGATTCTCGACACGGCCGGTCAGGTCGAGCGCTTCCAGAAGCGCCTCGGTCGCTCGCGCTGATCCCCATGCGGCGCCGACTCGGCGTCGCTGCGCGAATCGCGCAGGATCGCTTCGCAGACGTTTCACGAGCACTGCACGCCGTATCTCTGAGCGCGCGTCCAACAAGCGGCGCAGCGTATGGCGGCCAGGCGCTGATCGACGGCATTCTCATGCGTGGCCCATCACACATCGGCGTTGCGCTGCGCACCGTTGATGGCGGCATCGCCGTAGCCGCAGAACCCATTGCCACCGGCCCGATTCGCCGACGCCTTACCCGCATCCCAGTGCTGCGCGGCGCCGTTGTTCTGTGGGAGACACTCGCACTTGGCAGCCGATGGCTTCTGCGCAGCGCTGACGTATCGGCGGGTGATGAGGAGCGATCGACTGGCGGCACCGGCTCGATGATCGCAACGCTCGCGGTCACGCTGCTCATTGCGGTTGCGATCTTTAATGTGCTTCCAGCGATTGCTGCGTCAGCCATCGTGCGCGCACTCGGCCTCACGCAGCTACTAGTTGAGCGAGCAGTCGACGGGCTTTTGCAGGTGGGAATCTTGCTCGGATACCTCGCAGTGGTGGGACGCAGCAGCGATGTGGATCGGACCTATCGCTATCACGGTGCAGAGCATCGCGCGATTCACGCACTAGAGAACGGCGAGCCGCTCACTCGCACCGCGCTCTCGCGCTGGCCAACGGCGCATCCACGCTGTGGCACAGAGTTTCTTGTTGTCGTCATTCTTGTGAGCATCGTCAGCTTCTCGCTGGTCGGCCGACTTGATCCAATCCCAACGGTGATCAGTCGCATTGCGGGCATTCCACTGGTGGCAGGACTCGCGTATGAGATCTTGCGACTCTTGGGTCGCTATCGAACGAATCCGATCGCACGCACCTTGGCGGCGCCAGGGATTGCCGTACAGCGCATCACCACGCGGAAACCTGATGACGGCATGCACGACATTGCGATCGTTGCGCTGACAGCGGCGATCGAAGCAGAGGGTGGCGTGGTACCGAGCGGTTCCGAGCGACCGACGTCGCGCGCGTTGCAGCCGCTGACGGTGCGCTGATGGCTGACGTCGCACAGCTCAACGCGCGACTCGCAGCGGCGCTCAAGGCGCGCGCTGAGCTTGAGGCGCAGCTGACACTTCCTGAGGTGCTCGCCGATCACACCGCCCTTGCGCGCATTGGGCGCGAGTTGTCGCGCACCGCACCGCTCGCTGAGGCGGGCGAGGCCCTCACCGCTGCACGCCTGCGCGTGACCGATTCACGATCATTGGAGGCGGATCCAGGGGCAGACACAGAGATGCGCGAGCTTGCCGCAACCGATCGCGCTGAGGCCGAGGCGATTGAGCGCGACATCCTCGAGCGCCTCCCAGGCCTCCTCCTTGAGCCTGATCCAAACGACGGACGAGATCTGCTGATTGAAGTGCGACCAGGAGCGGGTGGCGACGAGGCCGGCATCTTCGCCGGTGAACTCTTCCGCGCCTACCTGCGCTACGCCGAACGACAAGGGTGGAAGAGCGAGGTCGATGCGATCAGCGAAACGGGCGTCGGCGGAATTCGCGAAGGTGTCATGGAGGTCTCGGGCGATGGCGCATGGGCCGCATTCAAGTGGGAGTCGGGCGTCCACCGCATTCAGCGTGTTCCCGCAACGGAGTCGGCTGGACGCATTCACACCAGCACCGCCACGGTGGTGGTGCTCCCGGTGGTGACCGCTGTCGATCTTGTGATTCCGGAAACCGACATTCGCATTGACGTGAAGCGCGCATCAGGGAACGGCGGACAAGGGGTGAACACCACCGACTCCGCCGTGCGCATCACGCACATTCCGAGCGGCATCGTGGTGGAGATGCAAGACGAGCGCAGCCAGCTGCGCAACAAAGAGAAGGGGATGGCGATTCTGCGGAGCCGCATCATCGCCGCCGAAGAGGAGCGCAAGCGCGCCGCCGACTCCAAGGCGCGCAAGGCGCTGATCGGCAGTGGGGATCGCAGCGAGAAGATTCGTACCTATAACGGACCACAGAACCGCGTCACCGATCACCGCATCGGGTTCGACAAGTTTGATGTGCCGGGCATTCTTGGCGGTGATCTCGCCCCATTCCATGAAGCACTCGCCGCCGCTGAGCAGGCCGCACGACTGGCGGAATGATGAGCGAGGAGCCCATCGCTAGTCGACCAGTCGTAGAACGTGAAGCGGACGGCCCTGCGCTCCTGCGCGAAGCAACGCTGCAGTTAGAGGCGGCGGGAAGCGCAACACCACGCCTTGATGCAGAGACACTACTCGCAGCGCTGCTCGGCACCCGCGTTGCTACATTGCGTACCGCCGTTGCTGCAGGGTTTCCACTTCCACTGCCAGCGCTCATCGAGCTTCCAGAGCCGGAGCCGCTGAGCGATAGACATCCGCAACTTGCCGATGCGTTGCGCATTGCGCGCAGCGCACTACTCGCGGGCGACGCGCCATCTGCGCTCGCCGCACTCGTGCAGGAGCGCGCAACGGGTCGACCAATTAGCCACCTCACCGGGCGTCGCGGATTCCGCAGGCTAGAGCTCCTCGTCACGCCGGACGTGCTGGACCCGCGACCGGAGAGTGAGCTGATCATTGAGACGGCACTCGCCTTTCTTGCCGACCGCGTTGCTGCCGACCGCGCGCTCGGTCGGGCACCACACCCACTCAATGCTGCGGAGATCGGCACTGGGAGCGGCGCACTTGCTGTGGCACTCGCCGACGAATCCCCAGTACCGTTGCGCCTCATCGCAACCGACATCTCTGGAGACGCGCTGATCGTGGCCCGCGCGAACGCGTTGCGCTGTGGTGTTGCGTCGCGCATCACCTTCATGCACGGTGATCTCGCCGAACCGCTCCTCGCCGCGCGTGCGCCTGGTGACCCGGCGCACCTTGACCTGCTGATTGCGAACTTGCCGTATGTGCCAACGGCCGATGTAGATGAAGCAAAAGCCGCTGCCAGCATCCGCGATCTTGCGCCGCGCGATTTGGCGCGCCTCGGCATTGCCGCAGAACCGCGCCTTGCACTCGACGGCGGCGGTGACGGGCTGGAACTGATTCGTCGACTCATCGCTGAACTGCCGCGACTGCTACACCCAGGCGGTGCCGCGCTCCTGGAATTCGGTGATGGTCAGGGCGACGACGTTGCGCGACTTGCCGATGGACTCGGCATTGGTTGGCGCGTGGCGATTCGCGGCGACCTCTCCGGTCGCGACCGCATGGCCGAAATTCGTCGGAGCGGGTAGCGCGTCATGGCAGTGAAGCCAACACTCCCAATTCGACTTCTCGTTATGGATCTCGATGGAACGCTGCTGCCACATGGTGGCGTCATCGCCGAGCGCACCATTGATGCGATCCGCGCGGCGCGCGCCAAGGGGGTGATCGCCACAATCTCGTCGGGGCGCAACGTGCCGTCGTTCATTGAGTACGCGCATCAGATCGGACTCGACGGCCCGCTGATTGGTATGCAGGGGGCGATCGCGCGCGAGATCCCGCCTATCGGTGTGACCGGGTCAGGGCGCCTGATCCGGCACTCCCCCCTCCCAGGTCATCTTGGGGCGAAGGCGGTCGCCTGGTGTCGCGAGAACAACCTCTGGGGCCATGCGGTGATCCGTGACGACTACCGCCTCGATGCCCGTGATCCGCATGTGCGCCAGTACGAGACCTGGCTGCAGGGGGATGCTCGGAAGCGCCTCGGCACGGTGCCGGACCTCGTCTCCTACCTCGCCGAGCGCAAGGTGCACCTCTCCAAGGTGGTTGCCCACGCCCCCGAGGGTCATGTGGACGGGGTGCTCGACCGAGCCCGGGCCGCCTTCGCTGGGCAGCTCGATGTGACCATCAGCCACCCCGAATACCTGGAGTTCACCGCCCCTGGGGTCAATAAGGGGGCCGCACTCCGCTGGCTCGCCCGCCGCCTCAAGATCCCCCTCGGCCAGGTGATGGCCATCGGCGACCAGTACAACGACCTAGAGATGCTCGACGTGGCCGGGCACGGGGTGGCGATGGCTGGGGCGCCTGGACCGGTGCGCGCCGTGGCGCAATACGAGGCACCCCGTTGTGAAGATGATGGTGCAGCGCGCATGATTGAGCGCCTGATCCTCGGATCAGCGGGAGAATAGGGGTCAAGCACCCGTAGCTGGGCAGAGAAGAGGGAGGGGACCATGAGCAACGCGGCACACGATCCGTTGATGAACCTGAGCCTTCGCAAGGTTGACCCTGAGCTTGACGCCATCTTCGTGAAAGAGGCGGTGCGTCAGCGCGACCACATTGAGCTGATCGCCTCCGAGAACTACACCTACGCCGCCGTGCGCGAGGCGCAGGGCTCCATCCTTACTAACAAGTATGCCGAGGGCCTCCCAGGGAAGCGCTACTACGCCGGTTGTGAATTTGTTGACGAAGCCGAGAACCTTGCGCGCAGTCGTGCGCTGCAACTCTTTGTTGGCAGCGAACATGTGAACGTGCAGCCGCACTCTGGCGCCTCCGCCAACATCGCAACATTCACCGCCTCGATGTCACCAGGCGACTCATTCGTTGCCATGAGCCTCGATCAGGGCGGACACCTTTCACACGGCGCATCGGTCAACATTTCCGGAAAGTGGTTCAAGCCAACCTTCTACGGCGTACGAGCCGATGACGGACTTGTGGATTGGGATGCGGTGCAGCGCGCCGTTGATGAGGCGAAGCCGAAGGTCGTCATCGCTGGCGCATCGGCGTATCCGCGCGTTCTTGACTTTGAAAAGTTTGCTGCGATCACACATGCTGCTGGCGCGAAGCTCATGGTTGACATGGCGCACATCTCTGGACTCGTTGCGGCAGGTCTGCACCCAAGCCCGTTCCCACACGCCGACTACGTCACCACCACAACGCACAAGACGTTGCGCGGACCGCGTGGCGGCATGATCTTTGCGCGAGCTGATGAAGCGGCAGCTATCGATAGGGCCGTCTTTCCTGGAAACCAGGGCGGGCCACTGATGCACGTGATCGCAGCGAAGGCGGTTGCCTTTAAGTTGGCACTACAGCCTGAGTTCCGTGCGTATATGCAGCGAACGCTCGATAACGCACAGGCACTCGCCGCAGCGCTCGCCGCACGCGGATTCGGTGTGATCACTGGGGGCACCGATAACCACCTGATCCTCTGCGACGTGACGCCACTTGGCGTAACGGGCAAGGAGGCCACCGCCGCGCTCGAAGCGGTGGGCGTGACGATCAACAAGAACAGCATTCCGGGCGAGACGCGTTCGCCGATGGTGACGAGCGGCGTTCGCTACGGTACGCCGGCCGCAACCACGCGTGGCATGGGGCTCGCCGAGATGGAGCAGATCGCACAGTGGTCAGTAGAGGCGATCGCCGCACGCGAAGATGTGACTAAGCTTGAGCAGATCCGCCGAGAGGTGGTGAAGGTCGCCCAGCAATTCCCCGTGCCCGGTAACGATGCTGCGGAGCAAGCGGCACGCGAGAGCTAATGGAGAAGGCTCCGCTCTATCTCGCCATTGCCGCGCTGGCAGCGGTCGTCGCTCTTGTCGGCACACAGCTGGTACGCCGCGTTGCCGTAGCGTTCAATCTTGCCGATGTGCCGAACGAGCGTCGCATCAATACAACCCTGATGCCGCGCGCTGGCGGGTTCGCCGTTGCGCTCTCCCTCTTCTTGGTTGGCGCGACGGTGACGATCCTTGCGGCGCCACTTGGCCTTACGGGCGGCACACCGCTTCCGAGCTCTGGCATTGCCGCGCTGCTCTTCGGCGTCTTGCTCGCTGGCGTGATTGGTCTCGCCGACGATCGCTTCGATCTACGCGCGCGCTGGCAGCTTGCTGGGCAGCTGGTGATTGCGGCAGTACCGATCGCGTTCGGGGTCCGCATTGCGATCCTTTCGAATCCGTTCGGCGCAGGCGACCTCCTCATCCCTGACGCCATTGGGCTTGCGCTCACCCTCTTCTGGGCCCTCGGTATGCAGAACGCCATGAACTTCATTGACGGGCTCGACGGCCTCTCGGGCGGGATCGCCCTCATCGCTGCGGTCACCCTTGGGGTGATCGCCCTCCCGGCGACCCCCCTCCTCGCCGCCCTCTGCTTCGCCTTGGCGGGCGCGCTCGCCGGCTTCCTGCGACACAACTTCTACCCCGCCTCTATCTATATGGGGACGAGTGGGATCTTGGCGGTCGCCTACGCCCTCGCGGTCCTCTCCCTCCTCGGCACCGCCAAGGTTGTCGCCGCGCTGCTGATCCTGGGGGTGCCCATCATTGATGCCTTCTTCGTCATCGTGGGGCGGCTCCTGGCGGGGCGCTCCCCATATAGCGCCGACAAGACTCACATCCACCAGCGCCTGATCGACGCGGGGCTCAGCCACCGCGGGGCCGTCCTCGCCCTCTACGGCGTCACCCTCCTCCTCTCGGTTGGGGCGGTTGTGCTGACCGCAAGTGCCGCCCTCTATGCCTTCGCTGGGCTCCTTGTCGTACTCGGCGGGGCGATCGTCTGGCTCTCGCGACGAGCGGAGCGGCGCGCATGAGGAACCACACCCCAGCCCCAAAAAACGAACGCGAGTTTGGCGACCCTCCGCTAGAATCGGGCGTAGCAGACGCGCCACAAGGGCTGACCACAATCGGTGGCAAGGGCATGTATCTCACGCTCTTCTCGCAGATTGGAGTGATGCTGTTGGTAACGACGTTAGGTGGCGCGCTGGGCGGCGATTGGCTTGATGGCAAGCTCGGGAGCCGGCCGTTCGGGCTGGTCTTCGGCTTTGTCGGAGGCTTTCTCGTTGGCTCAGTCGGATCGGCACGGTTGATCCGAAGAGTGCTGGCGACACTTGACCTACTGGACAGTGCAGAGGCCGCACGACGACAGAGAGCGCGCATAGACGCGGAGAGGGGGAGGGCGAAGTGACCGTAGCGGCTCAGCGAACCTCGCCGAAGCGCATGCTCCTCATCGGCGCCCTCATCGTACTGATCGTTGACGTTGCCGCCGCTCTCCTTACCAGAGGTGAGGGGCTCGTCGGATTCCCAGGCACCGTGATTCGACAGGCCCTTGAGCCCATCGTGCCGCACGCTGTCATTAATCTCGGCAGCGAGGAGCATCACGCCGCTGCGCTCCTCGATTTCTACCCTTCGATCACCGGTTCGATCATCATGACCTGGATCGTTATGGCGGTCGTGATTCTGCTCTTCGCGCTAGTCGCGCGAAGGCTGACGGAGATTCCCGGGAAGATTCAGAACGCTCTGGAGTTTGCGATCGAGGCGCTCTCAGGATTTGCAAAGGGGATCGGCGGCGTCGGCTCTGAAAAGTTCCTCCCCCTCTTCCTCGCAGTATTTATCTTTATCGTTGCGTCAAATTGGTCTGGCCTCATCCCTGGTGTCGGGCGACTGCACGCCTTCCGCGCGCCAACGAGTGATGTGAACGTCACCGTGGGCATGGCCCTGGTGATGTTCGGCTACTTCCACTACCAAGGGATTCGCGCCCTCGGTGCTGGCTCCTACTTCGGAAAATTCTTCAGCCTCAAGCGCGGGCCCGTTGGCCTCTTTGTTGGACTGATTGAATTTCTCCTGGAATTTGTGAAGCCGGTCGCGCTCTCCATGCGTCTATTCGGCAACATCTACGGCGGCGAGCTGGCGCTGACCGTAATGACCACGATCACCTTCGCCTTCATCCCCGTCGCCCTCTACGGGCTTGAGCTCTTCGTCGGGCTCATGCAGGGGATTATTTTCAGCGTCCTCGTGTTGGTCTTCACCATGCTTGCCATGGAGGGGCACCACGAGGAGGGCCATGAGGAGCATCCAGCGAAGGGTCATACCGACGCGGGAGCGGAATCGAAAGTTGCGGCACACTAGCCGTAGCTGAGGAGCAGCCCGGTCGGGTATTCGGCATAGGTCCGGGTAGCGACCACAAGTAGGAGGAACAGAGCGATGGACAACCTTCCAGGCGGAATCGCAGCACTCGGCGTGATCGGGCCAGCCATCGGCGTAGGCCTTGCAGCAGCAGCTGCGGCGACGGCAATCGGGCGCAACCCTGAGGCCGCAGGCCCAGTGCGTGGCGTCTTCATCCTTGGCGCAGCGTTTGCTGAAGGCCTCGGCGTTCTCGCAATCGTGCTCGGCATTCTTACCCTCGTCCTGAAGTAGTCGACGAGTTAGGTAGGGCTGGTGCAGCACATGATGCACGCGATTATTCAGGCGGCGATTCGAGCCGCAGAGGTGCCCGAGCCGGGCGTACCTGCTGAGGCTGGGATCAGCTTCAACCTGTTCTGGATCTTGGTCTCCGCGGCAAACTTCGGCTTCTTCATCTTGGTCCTTCGCGCCGTTGCGCTCGGACCTGTCATGAAGATGCTTGACGAGCGCCGTGAGCGCATTGAGCGCGGGCTGCGCGATGCGGCCGAGGCCATGATCGCCAAGAGTCGCGCGGAAGAGGCGGCGGGCGTTGCGCTCGCCGACGCTCGACGCGAGTCGAACGAGATCCGCGCCAATGCCGACAAGGCTGCGGCACAGATTCGCGATGAGCAGGTCGCCACACTGAAGGCGGAGTTGGATCGCATGCGAGTCGACGCCACCAAGGAGATTGAGGCGGCGCGCGTCAGCGCACTCGCCGCAATCCGCAGTGAGGTTGCCGATCTGGCCATTGGTGCCGCCACGAAGGTGGTCGGCTCCTCGATGGACGGCGATCGCCAGCGCGCCCTGGTGGGCGAGTTCTTGGACGAGCAGTCCAAGAAGGGGAACTGATCGTGGATCGACCGCTCGGCTCTGCACGACGATATGCAGCGGCACTCCTTGGCCTGGCCAAGGACGCGTCGTCGGCGGCATCGCAGGCAGACGAGCTCGACCGCCTCGCGGCGGTTCTTGCGGCACCGGGTGCTCGCCAGATTCTTGACGACCCACGCACGCCAGCAGCTGGTCGTGTGGCGGCACTCGAGAAGGCGGCGGGCGGCACGGTCAGCGCGCACATTCACACGTTGGTCGGCATGTTGGCGCGACGACGCACCCTTGCGTCAGTCCCGGCAATTGCCGAGGCAACACGCGACGCGCTGAATGCGCGCAACGGCGTCACCATTGCACGCGTGGTCACCGCCCTTGAGGCGAGCCCTGCGGAGCGCACGCGATTCGAAACCGAGGCCACCACGATGGCGGGCCGCGCAGTTCAGATGTCGTACGAAGTAGATGCAAGCCTCGTCGGCGGAGCAACGCTCCGTGTTGGCGATCGACTTGTGGATGGCAGCGTTAAGGGGCGGCTCTCGCGAATGCGCGAGCGGATCCTCTCGGTCGCCGGCTGAACCGGCAGAGCGCGTAGAGCAGCGAGGAGCGAGAAGATCATGGCAATTAAGTCCGACGAGATCATCAGCATTCTGAAGGCCCAGATCGAAGGGTTCGATGGGAGCGCCGAGTCGCGCACCGTCGGCACCGTTGTTGAGGTGGGCGATGGCATTGCACAGGTCTACGGACTTTCAGGCGCGCTCTCGTCTGAACTTCTGGAGTTCCCAAACGGCGTTGCTGGCATGGCCTTGAACCTTGGTGAAGAGACGGTCGGCGCCGTGCTCCTTGGCGACGCGAAGTCCATCAAGGAAGGCGACACCGTCAAGACGACCGGCAGGGTTGTTGAGGTGCCAGTTGGCCCCGAGCTCATCGGACGTGTTGTTGACCCACTCGGTCGACCGCTCGACGGCAAGGGCCCAATCAACGCAAAGAAGTCGCGCCCAGTTGAGCGCATCGCTCCGGGCGTTATCAGCCGCAAGTCGGTAACGACACCAGTGCAGACCGGCATCAAGGCCGTTGACGCACTGATTCCAATCGGTCGCGGTCAGCGCGAGTTGATCATTGGCGACCGCCAGACCGGCAAGACCGCCGTTGCTGTCGACACGATCATCAATCAGAAGGGGAAGGGCCTCATCTGCATCTACGTCGCGATCGGTCAGAAGCTCTCGACCGTGCGCACCGTTGTGGCGCAGCTCGAGAAGCAGGGCGCCATGGCGCACACCGTAGTGGTGGTTGCCGGCGCTGAAGATCCAGCACCACTCCAGTACCTCGCACCATTCGCCGGTTGCGCGATTGGCGAAGAGATCATGGAGAACGGCGTCACGATTGACGGCGTGCTCGTGCGCGACGCACTCTGCGTCTACGACGACCTCTCGAAGCACGCGGTTGCGTATCGCGAGATGGCGCTGCTCTTGCGCCGACCACCAGGACGCGAAGCCTACCCAGGCGACGTCTTCTATCTGCACAGCCGTCTGTTGGAGCGCGCAGCGCGCCTCTCCGATGACCTCGGCGGCGGCTCACTGACGGCGCTGCCGATCATTGAGACGCAGGCGGGTGACGTGTCGGCGTACATTCCGACGAACGTCATCTCGATCACCGACGGCCAGATCTTCTTGGAGACCGACCTCTTCAACGCCGGTCAGCGACCAGCGGTGAACGTGGGTATCTCCGTATCGCGCGTGGGTTCCGCCGCGCAGACGAAGGCGATGAAGAAGGTTGCCGGTCCGTTGAAGCTCGACCTTGCGCAGTACCGCGAACTTGCGGCCTTCGCACAGTTCTCGGGCGACCTTGACAAGTCGACACGCGACCAGCTGACGCGCGGCGAGAAGCTCTCGTCGATCATGCGCCAGCCGCAGTACCAGCCGGTCTCGATGGAGCGACAGGTTGCGATTCTGTATGTGGCATCGAAGGGGAAGCTCGACGACGTACCAACGCCACGCGTTGGTGAGTTTGAGTCGGGCTTCGGCACCTTCCTTGAGCGCGAGCGCACCACGATCCTGACGAGCATCGCCAAGGAGAACGCGATCTCTGACGATACGGCGAAGGGTCTCGATGAGGCCGTCGACGCATTCCGAAAGGGGTTCCTCGCCTAACGGCGAGGGGCGAGCGGCGAGGAGAGCATGCCAAGTCAGCGTGAGATTCGACGACGAATCGGATCGGTGAAGAACATTCGCCAGATCACCCGCGCCATGCAGTTCGTTGCCGCCTCAAAGCTGAAGCGCGCCCAAGACGCCACGCTGGCGAGCCGCCCCTACGGGCACTCGATTGATGAGGTCATCGCCGACCTGGCGGCTGTGCTGGGCGAAGAGGGGCATCCGCTCCTTCGCAGCCCAGAGAGCGGCGCACCGCGCACGATCGTGCTCTTCACGACCGACCGCGGCCTCGCCGGCGCCTTGAACAGCAACCTGATCCGCTTCGCCCTGAAGGAGCTCGAGACGGCCGGCGCAGGGAGCACGATCATCACCATCGGCAAGAAGGGGCGCGATGCCCTCGCCCGCGGCGGCTACGAGATCAGCGCCGCCTTCCCTGGGTACGGCGATAAGCCGACCTTCGGTGACGTCACCGCACTCGTCAGTCTCCTCGTTGGCGACTTCCTGGCGGGTCGCTCGGCGGGCGTCACTCTGATTCACCCAGCCTTCATCTCGACGCTGACGCAGCGCCCAGAGGCGGTGCAGCTGCTTCCAATCAAGGCGTCGGCTGACACTGCCGGCATCCCTGGGAACCAGTTCCTCTTTGAGCCCGACCCAGCGGCGGTGCTTGAGGCGCTGCTGCCCCGCTACGTTGCGACACGCATCTTCCAGGGCGTGCTCGAGACCACGGCATGCGAGCAGTCGAGCCGCATGGTGGCGATGAAGAACGCAACAGAGAATGCAGGAGACCTCATTAGCGATCTCACGCTCACGTATAACAAGGTGCGACAGTCGAACATTACGCGTGAAATGATCGAAATTGCTTCAGGCGCAAGCGCGAACTGAAGATAGAAAGGCAGGAGGAGTGATGGCGAACGCAACCGCAGCAAAGGCAGGCGCCGTAGGAACCGTAGTTTCGATTACGGGACCGGTCGTTGACATTGAGTTCGCCGCACGCGAGCTGCCAGCGATTTACAACGCCGTACGCATTGATCGAACCGATGGTTCGCTCGTTGTTGAGGTGCAGCAGCACCTCGGCAACAATCGCGTGCGCACCGTTGCCATGACCACAACCGACGGGCTCGCCCGCGGCGCAAAGGCGACCGACCTCGGCGCACCGATCTCGGTGCCAGTTGGCGCCGGAACGCTCGGCCGCGTCTTCAACGTGCTCGGTGAGCCGATCGACCAGGCTGGCGACGTGAAGGTCGATCAGTACCTGCCAATCCACCGCTCCGCACCAGCGTACGAAGATCTCACCACCGAGACCGAACTCTTCGAGACCGGCATCAAGGTTATTGACCTTGTCTGCCCGTTCAAGAAGGGCGGCAAGATCGGCATCTTCGGCGGCGCTGGCGTCGGCAAGACCGTCGTGATTCAGGAGCTGATTCGCAACGTTGCGCAAGAGC
>JBAXLC010000002.1:0-31743 GCA_037135015.1 bacterium
GAGTCGAGGAGTGTGAGATTTGCCAAGGTGACGGCTGTTGGATAATCCTCGGCGATCCCCATCAACTTGCGGATAAAGAGCACCGCGCTGCGATTGGTGCTGTCGGTCGCCCCCGCCTCGGGCTTGCCACCGAGATAGGCAAGCACCGCATCACGGAAGCGATAATTCATCGTGGCGTCGGCTGCATCACCACGAAGTAAGCGCAGCGCGTCGCGACGGTTCCAGAGTTCGCCAATGATCGGTGCGTCTGGCGACGCCGCCTTCAGTGCGATGCGGAACTTTTGCCAGAATCCTTCTGGGAAGCTGCCGTCGGGCATCACGTCAAGGCGCCAGCCGGCAACCCCCTGCTGCAACCACCAGCGCGCCACACCAGCATCACCCGCTGGCGAAGCGAGGAGCGTGGCTGCAGGTGCACCTGAGGCCTCACCAAGGATCAGCGCGCGCACCGCGTCGTTGTTCTTGTTGAGCACGGGAAGGGTGTCGTAGTTTGCCCACCCCACATAGCCCGCCGTGTTCGGTCCTGATGCGCCAGCGCACGGCCCCTTCGCTCCGGCGGCCTTTGTCCAGATAAACCAGTCGCGATATGGCGAATCGACCGACTCACAGGCACCGACCGTTGGCCATCGCCCATAGCGATCAAAGATTGGCGAGTCGGAGCTGACATGGTTGAAGACCCCATCAAGGATCACGGCGATGTTGAGTTTCCGGGCAGCGGTCAAGAGTCGTTGCAGCGCCGCGTTTCCACCGAGTCGTTCGTCAACCTGCAGGTAGTCGTTGCCGTCATAGCGATGGTTAGAGTTGGCATCAAAGATCGGGTTGAGATAGATCGTGTTGACGCCAATAGAGACGAGATGCGGCAGGCGGAGGCGAATACCGTCGAGGTCACCGCCGTAAAAATCTTCCCCCTTCGGTGGCGTTGCCGGAATCGTATTCCACGGGATGATTGACGCTACCCCTTTGTAACGCGGCTGCGCGCCACCATCGTTCAGTGGATTCGCGTTGGCGAATCGGTCGGGAAAGATCTGATAAACGACCGAGCCGCTCAGGATCGGGCTGGCGGTGAACCCCTTCGGCGAGACAACAATCGCCCAGTCACCGCCAACGTTTGCTGGCGAGGTACTGCCGAGGCCCTGGTCGTTGATGTTGTCGTCGGCGAGCTTCACCGCGGCGGAGCCGTCCGCGATTTCGAAGTGATAGCCGATCGCCGTGGGCTCACTCCCAACGTCAATGCTGGCGCGCCAGACATCACAGAGAGCATCGGTGAGCTCATTCGCAGGATCAAGGACGGGATCGGGGGCAAGGAGGGCGGTGATCTCGCCGCTCGCGCCGCGGTCTGACCCACTAACCTCGGCGCACGGAACGCCTCGTGCGACACGGGTGGCGGGGCTCTTCGTTGAGGAGCCGCCGAACGGCGTGGCTACTGCAAGGTCGACGGTGACGGCGTCGTCGCTCCCAGTGCGCACCTGAAGTACGACAGTGGCGCCGACTTCGACCGCGCCCCCCTCAAGGCGATAGGCGGGGTCACGAGAGTCATGACGGATTAAGGGCTCCTGCAGCTTCCCGTCGCCAGATACCGCAGCGGCTGGGTCAGTCGGGTCGCCTGCTGGCCCGCACCCGGCGGCAAGGAGTGCGATGACGAGGGTGATGGGGAGGGCGCGGCGCCAAGGCGCGGCGGGCTCGGGTACGATCAGAGGCACTATGGAAGTGAATGGCATCCGCATCCCCACAATCATCGCTGAGAATAGTGCCGCGCGCTGCGACGGTTGCTCTGCACAGATTGAGGGCACCCCGTTCCGCATCAGCGTGCTCGACACCACCGCAACCGAGGTTGCCCCCTCGTTTGGTGAGCCTTCGCCGATCAATCCTGGGCCATTCCAGTTCTGCACGGATCCCGCCTGCCCGCCGCGCTGGATGGCGGTACGCGGCTGGCTCCGTTGCAGCCGCAGCGGTGTGCGCGAGATCATGCGTCCGATCCGGCTGCCACAGGGCGCAGGTGCTGAGTTTGGGCTCTGCGATGGTCTCCATCACGATGCTCACGAGTTTCTGCCGGCGTAGGCCGGAACCAGCGTGACCACACTCCTCCCGGCGCTCACCGCGCTCTTCGCACTGCTCTTCGCCGCGCTCCTCTTTGATCAGTATCGAACGCGTCGCGGCGCGTATCAGTTGGCGTGGGGCGTTGGCGCACTCGCCTTCTCTATCGCCGCTGGGGCCGAGGCGCTCGCCGCCGCTATTGGTTGGAGTGAACCGATCTACCGCGTCTGGTATCTCTTCGGTGCGGTCTGGACAGCAGGCTGGCTCGGCGCTGGCACAATTCTGCTGCTGGCGAAGACGCGTTTCGGATACTGGTATGCACTCTGCCTCGCCCTCTCTGGCCTCTTTACGATTCTGGTCGCCCGTCGATTAGAGGATCCATCGGCAGGACCAACGGCGCTTGTGTATTCGCTCACCGCATGGGGCGCCGCAGTAGCGATCGGCTGGCTCTCCTATATGGGCGATGCGCGGTGGGCACGCTTTGCAATCACGCTGACCGCAGGGCTGAGTGTCATCGCCGTGCCACTTGTGGTGATCGCCGAGCTTCCCGCGCCGGGGTGGGCGACAGATCCAACAACCGGCGCACCGATCGCACTCTTGCTTCCGCCAGCGCTCCGCCTGCTGACGCCGATCTTGAATGTCAGTGGTGGTCTTGCACTGCTGACGGGCGCCCTATTCTCGATCTACGTCTTCATGCCGAAGCAACGCGTGCTCCCGTACTCGAGTGATCCAGATCAGCGCGGTGACGAGCTCCTCTTTAATCTAGCGATCGCCCCTGTGGCGCTCACGGTGAACTTTGTGCGCAGCGTGCCTGATGCCTGGCGCGCCTGGCGCGCTGGCACCCTCAATCGTCGGGTTCCGGCGACGGCGCTCATCGCCCTGGGTGCCTTCGTGCCGAGCCTCACCGATACGTTGAATCGCGCCGGCTCCACTGAGGGCTACCAGGTGGGGAAGCTGATTGGGGCACTCCTCTTGCTCTGCGGGTTCTTGGCGAGTGTCGAAGCGGCAAGTGAGGTGCGCCTGCCGCTCCTTGGTCGGCCCGTGAGAGTGCTGCTCAGGTGGGTTCGCCGCGAGGGGTGACTGGTATCCTGAGCACCAGCACCGCACGGAGGCCCCTATGAAGATCCGCACCGCAGTTCTCCCCGTTGCCGGATGGGGCACCCGATTCCTTCCTGCGACGAAGGCTGTCCCGAAGGAGTTGCTGCCGATCGTTGACCGACCCGCCATTCAGTACGCCATCGAAGAGGCGGTCGCCTCGGGGATTGAGCGGGTCATTCTCGTCACGAGTGAACATAAGCGCGCGATTGAGGATCACTTCGACATCTCGGCTGACCTTGAGGCGATTCTCGAGCAGCGCGGTGACATCGAGCACCTTCGTGCTGTGCGAGCGGTTGCCGACATGGTCCACCTTGTGACGATCCGTCAGAAAGAGCAGCTCGGCCTCGGCCATGCTGTGCTCATGGCGCAAGACGCCGTTGGGCATGAGCCGTTCGCCGTGATGCTCCCCGATGACTTGATCTTCGGCTCCACTCCCGCGCTTGCCGAACTCATCGATGCATATGTCGCAACGCAGGCATCTGTCCTCGGCGTAATGCGCGTCGGACCTTCGGAGACCCATCGCTACGGCATCGTTGATCCAGACACCACGTTGCCAACGAGCGACCAGGGGCGCACCATTCCGCTGCGCGGCGTTGTTGAAAAGCCGGACGCTGCGCACGCGCCGTCCGACCTCGCCGTTGTGGGCCGCTACATTCTTGGGCCGAAGATCTTTGAGCGCCTAGAACAGACGTCACACGGCCTAAACGGCGAGATTCAACTCACCGACGCTATTCACACCCTGGCCCAAGAGCAGCCCGTTGTCGCGCGCCACTTCTCTGGAACCCGATACGACGTCGGTTCACCAGAGGGTTGGCTTCGGGCTAACCTGCACGTCGCGCTCGATCATCCTGTGTACGGACCGGTCGTGCGCGGAGCGATCGCCGAAGAGAGTGAGCGCGCTAGATGACGCCAGCAGAGCGTGACGAGCGCACGCTGAAGCCGGGCGACATCGTCGCTGGTCGCTACCGTCTTCAGGAGCTGATCGGTGAAGGTGCAGCCGCACTTGTCTTCCGTGCCACCGACGAGGCGCTCGGCCGCGACGTTGCCGTTAAGGTGCTCCGTGCGCCACTAGCGACGTCTCCCGCCGCCGCTGATCGGTTCCGTGCCGAGGGCCGCGCCGCGGCAATCGTTGCGCATCCAAATGTGGCTGCCGTGTTTGACGTTGCGCCAGATGGTGAATCGCCAGCCATTGTCATGGAATTTGTTGACGGTGAAGACCTTGCCTCGATGTTGCGACGTGTTGGACCACTTGTGCCACGTCGCGCCGCCGCTGTTGCTGCGCAGGTTGCTCGTGGCCTCGCCGCTGCACACGTTCGCGGCATCATTCATCGCGACGTCTCGTCAAGAAACATTCTGATCAACCGTGAAGGGCGCGCGCAGATCGCCGACTTCGGCATCGCACAGGCGATGCATGAAGTTGACGGGAGCGAGGCTGCGGCGCGCAGCGGTCAGCGTCCAGAGGGTTCAGTTGGGTACCTTGCGCCAGAGGTATTGGCGGGCAGCCCGCAATCTGCGTCGTCAGATCTGTTCGGCCTCGGCGTCGTGCTGTTTGAGTTGCTGACCGGCCATCGACCATTTGACAGCTTGAGCGGCGCAGCGCTGAAGGAGCGCCGCGGCCAGTCGCCCGCCCCATCGCCGCGCGAGTTGCGACCCGACATCTCAGCCGAGCTCGACCTGATCACCATGCGGCTGCTGGCGCCGAAGCCGAACGAACGATATGTGAACGCAACCGCAGCCGCCGACGCTCTTGAGACGTACGTGGTTCAGGCGAATCGCACCGCTGTTCCATCGCGGCCAGTCGGACCAGCCGCCGGCGCGCCGCGCGCTCTTGCGGGAACGCGCGTGGCTCGGGTTGCTGCGGAGGCTGGACCGGGCGAGCCCGAGATGCTTCCAGACCCGAACGACGTTGGCGACGAGGATCCTTCTGACGCAGGCGACACGATGTCGCTGCGCACCATGATCCTGGCGATCGGTGGCGTCGCCCTCACCGCGCTCCTCCTCGTCGGCGGTGTCATCTTGGCGCTCCGCATCTTCTCGGCCGGAAGTGGCCCAGATAACAACGTGAAGGTGCCGAGCCTCACCACGCTGACGCTGGCCGAGGCAATCCCTATCGCTGAGGGCCTTGGCCTGCGCGTACAGGTGGTTGAGCGGGTGACCTCGTCTGACCAGCCGGTCGACACGATCCTCTCGCAATCACCTGGCAGCGAGACGCTGGTGCCACTGAACACCGTCATTGAGGTCCGTGTTGTGGCTGGGAGCGGGTTCGTGGTGGTCCCTGACATTCGGGGAATGAGCGAGGCGGATGGAATCGCTGCGCTGGCTACGGCGAAGCTCGTGCGGGGTGCGACATTCTCGGAATACTCCGACACTGTTCCCGCTGGTGAAGTTCTGCAGCAGAATCCGCGCCCTGGCGTGCAGGTGTCGAGCGGCACGGCGGTCGACATCGTGATCTCACTGGGAGCTGAGCCATCGCCGAGCCCATCCCCAAGTGCGAGCGATGCGGGCTGGCCTCAGGTGCCGAACCTGCACTGCATGAGCGTCGCAGAGGCGACCGCAGCAGTGCTTGAGCTCGGCCTCACGCTCTCCTCGACGTCAACGCTGGACCCAACAGATCGCATCGATACCTTCTCGCCAATCGCGGGAGTACCGCTTGCGCTTGGGAGTGAGATTACGATTCTGACCAGTGCGCCAGTAGGGACGCCGATCACCGGTTGTCCGTAGCGGAACTAGGCCTCTAGCCCCTCCCAGAGTCCACCACTCGCCCAGGTAAGTCGGGGGCGTTCAGGGAGTGTTCCATCCACACCGCGCTCGTGCTGCGCGGCGGCCTGCAGCGGAACTGGTGCTGTCCAGCACTCTTTCACGTCACTCTCGGCGACGAGGCGTCGCTTCTTGTCGATGCCGCAATACGAGACCTTGCCAATGACAGAGCGGCGCATGTGTCGGCAGCTTCCACACGAAGCGGTAGGAGTCTTGCATACCCAACACTGAGCAGACTCCTCTTGGATGGCACTGCAAGTTGGGCAGCGCCACGTAAGGGCTGGTGCAGCACTCACGGCTTCACCAGGTAGGAGTGGAAACTCTGCGTTCCAGAAATCGGGTCACCCACCGAAAGTTCATAGGTCACGGTGACGAGTCCGCGTCCCTCATCGATGTAGTTGTCGGGGAAAAGATAATCCCATGCGGCTCGGCCATTCACGTCAGAGGTGACACATACAGGAGAACTTGGTGGCAACTTATATGGAGTGACATACATGCACACTCGTACGTTCGCGGCTGGCGCCCCGGCCGAATCTGTTGCCGTGGCAGTGATGCGGAACGCGATCGGTTTCTTGCTGAGAATGATCGTTCCCGGATTCAGGATGATCGAGATTCGGCCAACCGATGCACTCGTGGAGATCTCAACGCTCTTTGATGTCTGGTTCCCAGCTCCGTCAGTCGCTGTGATCGTCAGCACATTTGTGCCGTCGCGCAGCGTGATGCTAATAGAGAATGCACCCTTCGTGGTGGAGCGACCACCCTCAATCGTTCCTGTTGTCTCGTTGCGCACCTGCACATCAATGTCTTTGTCGGTCTTACCGGTCACAGTAACGGAGTCACCGTTCATGATCTCGCCCGGAGTCGGCGCTTTAATGGTCAGTTCTGGTGCAGTTGTATCGCGCACAACGGTGATCGGGGCGGAGCGCGTTCCCTCGACGCCGTTCACCACAGCAACCGCTTCGATGATGTTGGTGCCAGCTGAGAGAGGAATCTTCGCGACGTCAAAGCCCGCAGTCTTCGGCATGGTGATCTCAGCACCAGTGATCACCGAGCCATCATCTCGCGTGATGATGATGCGAATAATTGCATCACTCTTGTCAAGGAGGTCCTGCGGCAGGGTGCCACTCACCGTAATCGTTGCGGCGGCGGTGATCGGCTCACTCGGCTCGGTCAACGTTGGTCGCCCAGGCTCCAGTGAGGCGGGTGGTGGTGTTGGTGAGGAGGTGCCACCGATAGAGGTGATGATCGGAAGCATCACGACAGCAAGGCCGATTGCGCCAGCAATAACGAAGAGGGTGATAAACGTGGAGAGGGCGGTGGCAATTGTTCCGACAACGCTGCGCGAAGATGAGTGGGATCGCTGAGAGGCTGAGTCAACGCGATAGGGGGGTGTGTACCGCTCGGAGCGGCCAGGGAGGCCGCGCCGTGGTGGCTTCGAACTCGATCGACGGAAGAGTCCCATAGGACGATTCTCGCACGCAGCGCGCCGAGACCGCTACGCTCCAACGATGCCTGATCAACCGAGCGACCCGCAGCTGATCCTCGAGATGCGCGATCGCGTGGCGCGCGCTCGCGCCGAGGTCGTTCTTGCCGTCGGTGAAGGGCGTGGCCCCGACGCATGGCGCGCCGCGCTGGTGGCGCTCGAGTCGCGCGGACGCTTCGGCATTCGGATGGGGCTGGGGCGGTCGAACGCCCTCCTTCGTGCTCTCGGATCACCCGAGACGGGCGTTCGCGGCGCGCTCGTCGCCGGAACCAACGGGAAGGGGAGCGTCGTCGCCCTCGTCTCGGCGGCCCTCCGCGCAGCGGGGATCCGCCACGCCACCACGCCGAAGCCGCACCTGGTCAGCTATCGCGAGCGGGTGCAGATCGATGGGCAGCCGCTCGCCCCGCTCCCGTTCGCCCAGGCGGTCGCGCGCGCCCTTGATGCCGCTGATCAGATCGAGGAGCGCGTCGGGCCAGCGACGGAGTTTGAGATTCTCGTCGGCGCCATCTTTGAGGCACTCCGTCAGGCGGAGATCACCACAGCGATTGTTGAGGTTGGTCTCGGCGGACGGCTTGATGCGACACACGCGTGGGATGGCGGCGTTGCTGTGGTGACCAATGTTGGCTTAGACCATCAGCAATATTTGGGCGACACCATTGAGGCGATCGCCAAAGAGAAGGCGGCGATCATCGTGCGCGGGGACCGTGCTGTTATTGGGGCGAGCGAACGGGGCGGCGCACTCGATGTGATTCGCCATCGTGCCCAGCGCGTCGGTGCCCCGTTCACGATTGCTCGTGCTGGCACAACCCGCTCACTCGGGCGCGATGGCATTGAGGTCGAACTTGAGGGTCGTGGTGCAGTGCGTGTCGGACTACTCGGTCGACATCAAGGAGCAAATGCCGCGGTTGCCGCCGCGACACTCGACGCACTCCGTGATGCTGGCATCGCCTCGGTAAGCGACGAAGAGATGCGTGCTGGATTCGCGGCGGCGCGTTGGCCAGGCCGCATGGAACTGATTCCGAGCGCACTCGGCGGTGGCGACGAACGCGATCTGCTTCTTGACGGTGCGCATAACGAAGATGGTGCCGCCGCACTGGCGACCTCACTCGCCGACCTTGCGCCACACCTTCTCAGCGCTACCGGCGCACGAAACGTGCCACCCGTGTTGATCCTTGCCGTGATGGCCGACAAGTCGGTCGCTGAGCTGAGCGCCGCTCTGGCAACGTCACCAACGCTGCGTGGCGCGCAGGTGATCTGCACGACCGTTGGTGATGTGCGATCTCTCGCACCAGAGCAGCTTGCGGCTGCAGTGCGCGGAGCAAAACTCGGCGCACACGTGCAGATCGCGGCAAGCCCGAACGCCGCTCTTTTTGCAGCGGCAGAGCATCAGGGACCAATCATTGCCGCAGGGTCGCTCTACCTCGTTGGTGCGATCCGTGGCGAACTGATGCGCCGCGGTGTGCTTCCAGATGACGGGAGCCGTGATGACGTGGCAGGATCAGCCACATGAGCGAGGGCCCAACGAACCGCGAATCGATCAGCCACTCGTACGCGCCGATTCCGGCGACGACGATTGGCCCGCTGCGCGCCGTGTGGGGGAGCCGCACCTACATCATGGCGGTAGCGAACCTCACCCCCGACAGCTTCTCGGGCGATGGCCTCATGGCACCGAGTGAGTCGACCGGCGATCTGCTGGATCGCGTGGAGTTGCTCGCGCGCAACGCCGTGCGCGACGGAGCTGACCTACTAGACCTTGGTGCTGAGTCGACACGACCAGGACACACCGAAATCTCATCGGCGGACGAGATCGCCCGGCTGATCCCTGCGATTGAGCGACTCCGTCGTGTGCTTCCAACGCTGGCACTCAGCGCCGACACCCAGAAGGTCGACGTGGCCGCTGCTGCGCTCGATGCAGGGGCGCACATGCTGAATGACATCTGGGGAGCACGTGCAGGCGATGAGATGCTCCAGCTCGCCGCTGAGCGCGGCGCGCCGATTGTCGTCATGCATAACCGCAAGGAGATCGCCACGGGCGAGCACGCAGTCAACTTCACTGAGGAGTTCATGGATGAGATGGCGGCGGTTGCCGCACGCGGCCGCGCCCTCGGGATTCCGCCAGAGCGGCTGATCCTCGACCCCGGATTCGGTTTCGGGAAGGGTCCCGCGCAGAATCTCGTGAGCCTGCGCCTGCTCGGCGCCCTGCGTGATTTGGGCCACCCCGTGCTCCTTGGCACCAGTCGCAAGTCCACGCTCGGGCGCGTTATCGACGGCGCTCCAGCCGACCGCCTCGCCGCCACCGTGGCCACGAGCGCACTCGGCGCGCTTGCTGGGGTCGACATCGTGCGCGTGCATGACGTGCAAGAGAACCGCGATGCGGTCCGCATGATCGACGCCACGCTTCGCGCGAGCGGCGACCAACCTGACGAAGCGATCGGGCCTAATCCGAATCGTGCTGACCGCCCGCCGCGCCCGAGCCAGCGTGACCGCATCAGCGTGCGCAACGTGCGCTTCGATGCGGCGCATGGTGTCTATCCAGAGGAGCACCAGAAACCGCAGCCATTTTTCGTTGACGTTGAAGTGGACGCCGATCTCGCTCCAGCCGGTCAAGGTGACGCCCTCGCCGCCTCAGTCGACTACAGCGAACTCGTTCGCGTTGCCGTCGAGCGTGTCGGCGCAGGCGGCCACGCCGATCTCATTGAGGCACTTGCGGAGCGCATCGCCGACGGTGCGATGGAGGTGATTGCAACGAGCGGCGCGACGGTGCACGAAGTGCGCGTTCGCGTACGTAAGCCGCAGGCTGCCGTTGCGGCGCCGATTGATTGGGCTGGTGTTGAGGTTGTACGAAAGCCATAAGGCTACCGAATCGTCACCCTACTCTTTTGGGCGGATCCCCAGCTCCAGCGTGATCGTAATGGACGCACCATCGCGAAGCACCGTCAACGTAATTGACGTACCAGGCGAGTACTGCACCAGCAGATCCTGCAGCGGATGCGCCTCGTCGATCAGTGTGTCATTGACTGCGGTGATGATGTCGCCGCTCTTCAGCCCTGCCGCCTCTGCTGGGCTACCGGCGACGATCGGTGATGTGGTGCCATCGCCAACGATCCATGCGCCGGCACTGACAGTGAGGTTGTTCTCGGTAGCGGTGCGCAGATCAAGCGCCGTGTAGCGCACGCCGATCCACGGTCGTGAAAGCGGAATACCCGCGAGCGCCTGCTCAAGGATCGGGCGAGCGATGTCAATTGGGATTGCGAATCCAATACCTGAGCCCTCTGTGGAGATGGCGGTGTTGATACCAATCACAGCACCACTAGAGTCAACCAGTGCCCCACCGGAGTTTCCTGGATTAATTGCAGCGTCAGTTTGAATGAGTCCATGGATAGATCCGCTCTCAGTTGTGATGTCACGGCCGAGTGCCGAGACAATGCCAGCGGTAACCGAATTGGTATACACGCCGAGTGGTGAACCGATCGCAATTGCGGTCTGCCCAACTTTGATGCCACTGGAGCGGCCAAGGGTTGCCGTAGGTAAGCCGGCAGCGTCAATCTTGACGACAGCAAGATCGGTAAGGGTGTCAATGCCGTAGACGGTTCCAGCAAAGTCTCGGCCATCTTTTAGGTGCACAAGAATGGAAGTCTCGTCGGCGACGACATGCTTATTCGTCACGATCCAGCCATCGGCTGAATAGATCACACCAGAGCCAATGGCGTCACCAGCAGGCGTGGTGACTTCAAGGGTGACGATGGCGGGCGAGACACGCTCTGCGACGGCAACGATCGCTGACTGCTCAGAGACGAGTGTCTGCCGAATCTGCGTGGTGATGTCGCCCCCAGAGAATCCATCGAGCAGGAGAATCGTTGCGGTGGCACCGCCACCAGCGCCAAAGAGGAGCGAGAGTGCCAGCATGCCAACAACGGCACCGCGGCTGAGTGATCCAGTTCCGGCACGAAGCGAGTTGCGAGCCGCCTGCAGAGGGCCGCTCTCGCGAGTGATCCATGCGGCTGGCCCTGTGGCCGGCTCTGGCTCAAACCGAAGTGGCGAGCGCCGCTTCACGGGAGTCTTTGCCGCCCTCTTTGGGGTGGCGGTGGTGCGCTTTGCTTTCTCAATCACGCGGGGTCTCCTTTGGAACTTCGGTCTCCTCTGGTGCCGCGCTCAATGAGGCGGGCGTCTCGCTCACCGTAGAGGATGGGGGATCTGCACGTAGAACACTGCGAAGGCGAAGTGTAGTTTTCGCAACCTCGCCGAGGAGGGCTGCGGCACGTCGCCCGAAGCTCACGAGCGTGGCCGGCCCTGTTTGAGCCGAAGCAGCCTCAGGAACCTCGTCCCCCACCACCTCAGGGTCGGCGGGGAACGTAAGGGCGAAGCTCGTCCCCTCACCAGGGAGGCTTTCGACGACGATCCGACCCGCATGCATGTCCACGATCGATTTCACGATCGCCAGGCCCAGGCCAGAGCCTGTGGCTCGGGCGGCCCGATTCGTCGCCGCCAGACCCTCAGTACCGCGGTAGAAGCGATCAAAAATCCGTGGCAGTTCGTCAGATGAGATGCCGACCCCCGTATCGCGCACGGTCACCGTCGCGGCCCCGGTCGAGAGAAGTTGCACTGAGACCAGAACGCTACCACCCCGTGTGGTGAACTTCAGCGCATTGGCGACAAGGTTCGCAACGGCCTGGCCGACCAGCGCAGCATCATGTCGAACCAGCACCTTACGCGTCGGCATACGCTCGTCTACTGCGACGCCCGCTCGGCGCGCACCTGCGGCCGCCTGCTCCACTGCCGCGCGCACACTGAAGCGCATGTCGGCAACAACAAACACTGGTCGCGCGATCCCCGCATCAAATCGCGAAAGCTCAAGAATGTTTGACGTCAGCGAGTCCATCCGCTCAAGCTGCCGACCCGCTTCAATGAAGAGCTTCTTCCGTGTCGCCTCGTCGGTCCCAGAATCTTGCAGCAAGTCAACGAACGCGCGCAGCGCAGCGAGCGGCGTGCGGAGCTCGTGCGAAACATCGGCAAGATGCTCCTGCCCACGATCTCGCTCGCGACGGAGTGCCTGCATTGAGCCCTGAAGGCGATCGGCCATGAGATTGAACTGATCAAGCAGCGCCACCATCTCGTCGTTTGCGGCCACCTCAATCCCTGTCGGCACACGAGCAGAGAGATCCCCATCACTAATCGCCGTCGCCGTTTCAGAGAGGAGCTGCACCGGCTTCGCAAATCTTGCTGCAGCGATTGTTGAGACGATGATGCTCACGATCATTGCGAGAATCCCAACAAAGGTGATCGTGCCAGTGACCCCCGCTAGGCGCGACGCGCGCGTTGTCAGTGGCGAGATCAGCGTGACCTCAATGCTGATAGAGGAAGGTGCGCCGCCAATGATGACGACATTCGGCTCCAACAGAATGGAGTCACGCGCCTCCCCAGGTTCAAGCACTGCCCCGTCGGAGCTAATCAGGAACTCCGATTCAGCCGCAGGAGAGAAAAACTCTTTATCTGGATTCCATGTGCCAAATCGAACGCGGACATCGGCACGAGCGATGTCGAGCGCAAGCTGCTGCAACTCTGGATCCTGCAACAGGAATCGCTCACGCACCTCCGCGTTGAGCTTGCCGTTGCTATCAAGAATGTCCTTGGTTCCTGCGACGCTTTGCGCAAGGCTGCGAACGGCGCTCGACACGGCGGCTGTTCGAGCCGTCTGTGCCGCACGCTCTTGCGTTTCAAACTCTTGCGAAACGCGATCAACAACAAGGTAGCCAGAGAGCGCGAGAGAGATCGCCACAATGCCAATGAAGGCGATAGTGAGACGTGCGCGCAGCCCTCGTGGTGGTACGCCGTAGAGAGAGTCGGTACGCGGGCTCAGGCGCCGCTCCGTTCACCACGATCGCTGCGGTCAGAGAAGCTGTACCCCACACCACGAACGGTCAACACGAAGCGTGGCTTGTTTGGATCTGGCTCAACCTTGTCGCGCAAGTGGCTGACATGCACGTTGATCGTCTTCTCGTCACCCGCAATCGCTGCGTCGTAATCGCGCACGCGCTCAAGAAGGTCGCGACGGCCAAAGACACGCCCCGGCTTCTCAGCAAGGATGCGCAAGATCTCGAACTCGGTTGGGGTGAGGGTGATGCGCGCACCGCCGCGGGTGACCTTGCGGCGCTCAAGGTCAATCACGAGATCTTCGGCGCGAATGACCCGGCCACCCATCGCGTCGGCGAGGTCGCCGTAGGCGCGGCGCAGATGCGACTTCACTCGGGTCAGCAGCTCGCGAACGCGGAAGGGCTTCGTCATGTAGTCGTCAGCACCGAGCTCGAGGCCGAGGATCGTGTCGACCTCCTCATCGCGGGCGGTGAGGATGATGACGGGGGCCTTGGAGCCGCCAGCGCGCAGGCGGCGGAGGAGCTCAAAGCCGTCGATCCCAGGGAGGCGTACGTCAAGGATCAGCAGGTCGGGAGCCTGCTTCATGCCGATCTCGAGGCCCTTGTCACCGGTTGCGGCCATGAGCGGCAGGTAGCCCTCGCCCTTCAGCGCCACCTCAAGGGCGAGCGCGACGGCTGGATCGTCTTCAACAACAAGGATCGTGGCTGCCATGCGCCGATGCTACACCCCCGACGGGGCTATCCTTCGCCTCACATGAGCACGCCAAGCGCCCCCCAGGTGATGAACGGCAACCTAACGCCCGCTGCCACCCTCGCGGTGAAGGAGCGCGGCAAGGCCCTCCTGAGCCGACCCACCCTAAACAAGGACACCGCCTTCAGCCGTGAGGAGCGACGACTTTTGGGCCTTGACGGGCTCCTCCCGGCCTCGATCCTGACCCTTGAAGAGCAGGTCGCCGTGGAGCTGGTCAAGATCCGCCGAAAGCAAGACCCACTCGAGCGCTACATCGGCCTCGCCGCGCTTCAAGACCGCAATGAAACTCTCTTCTATCGCCTCCTTGTTGAGAACGTCGAAGAGTTCCTGCCGATCGTCTACACACCAACGGTTGGCGAGGCGTGCAAGCGCTGGAGCCAAATCTGGCGCCGTGCGCGTGGCGCATGGATTACGCCTGAAGATGCTCCGCGCATTCCCGAACTTCTTCGTAATGCATCGGGTGGTGCTGAGATTCGCCTGATCGTTGTCACCGACAACGAGCGCATCCTTGGCCTCGGCGATCTCGGCGTTGGCGGCATGGGAATCCCAATCGGCAAACTCTCGCTCTACACCGCTGCTGCGGGCATCCAGCCAACATGGGCGCTGCCAGTGTCACTCGATGTTGGCACTGACAACAGCGAACTGATCGCGGATCCGAACTACCTCGGTCGCCGAACACCGCGACTCCGCGGCGCCGAGTACGACGAATTTATTGAGAGCTTCGTTCATGGAGTCCAGGCGGCATTCCCCGGCTGCGTCATTCAGTGGGAAGACTTCAAGCAGCAGAACGCGATTCGCATTCTTGAGCGTTATCGCAACACCGTCCCCTCGTTCAATGATGATATTCAAGGTACGGGTGCTGTTGCACTTGCAGGAATCATTGCGGCAATCGTTGCAGGCGGCGGATCTGGCACCGGAAAGATTGAAGATCAACGAATTCTCTTCTACGGCGCTGGCGCGGCAACGCTCGGCATTGCGCGACTCTTACGCTTCACGTTGGCTGCTGCCGGTCTGCAGGGAGCGGCACTCGATACCGCGATCATCGCTCTCGACTCAAAGGGTGTCGTACACGAGGGGCGTGCCGAGTTGGGTGACGGCAAGAGTGAGCTTGCGCTCTCAAGTGCGGCCGTTTCGGCTCTCGGTATTGCTGATCTGTTGGGGGCCAATCTCGCTGATGTGATTCAGCAGGTGAAGCCAACGATCTTGATCGGCACGAGCGGCCAAGCCGGCGCATTCACTGAGCCTGCGATTCGCGCGATGGCGGCGGGCGCAGTCGCGCCACTGATCTGGCCACTCTCAAATCCCACCTCGTGCGCCGAGGCGACGCCGAGCGACATCTTTGCCTGGAGCGATGGTCGGGCCGTTGTTGCAACCGGATCACCATTTGACCCGGTGATGGTCGGCGGCACCTCGCGAACGATTAGCCAGGCGAACAATGTCTACATCTTCCCTGGCGTTGGCCTCGCGGCGATCGCCGGGCGACTGAAGTCGATCCCCGATGAAGCCTTCACCGTTGCGGCGAAGACCCTTGCAGCGTTGACCGCGCAGAGTGCCCCAGTCGGTGGCGCGCTCTATCCACCACTTGCAGACCTACGCTCGATTAGTCGCGCCATCGCCATCGCAGTGATTGAGGCGGGCGCAGCGGCGGGCTGGGCCTCAGCCGCAGACGGGGCGCGTGCCGCTGATCTCGTTGACGGGGCAATGTGGAGCCCGAACTACCGCACCTACGTTCCCGCCTAAACTAGAAAGAGCGAAAGGAGGAGTCATGCGAATCGGCGTCTTGCGCGAAACAGCCTCAGGCGAGCGACGCGTTGCCCTCGTTCCCGACGCCGTAACCAAGCTGGTGGCGGCTGGCCACCAGATCGTTGTGCAGCGCGGTGCTGGCGAGGCGGCCGGCTTCCTTGACGCCGCTTATGAGAAGGCCGGCGCAACGCTCGCCGCCGATGCTGCTGCACTTTGCGGTGGTAACCCCGAGATCGTCGTGAAGGTGCGCAAGCCGAGCAGCGCCGAGGCTGCACTGTTGCCGAAGGGCTCCACCCTTGTTGCGCTGTTGACCCCTGGCTCCAATGACGACCTCATCACAGCGCTTAAGGAGCGCGGCCTCACCGCTCTCGCACTCGAGCTGGTGCCACGCATCAGCCGCGCGCAGTCGATGGATGTGCTCTCGTCGCAGAGCGGCGTCGCCGGCTACAAGGCGGTGCTGGTTGGCGCGAGCGCGCTCGACAAGTTCCTGCCGATGTTGACGACGGCGGCGGGTAGCATCGCCCCAGCAAAGGCGTTCGTTCTTGGCGCCGGCGTCGCTGGCCTCCAGGCCATTGCCACGGCGCGCCGCCTCGGCGCAGTCGTGAGCGCCTTCGACGTGCGATCCGCGGCCGGTGAGCAGGTGCGCTCGCTCGGCGCACAGTTCGTTGAGCCCGCAGCAAAAGCCGAGGGGACGGGCGGCTACGCCCGCGCACAGACCGAGGACGAGGCGGCCCAGAACGCCGCGATCATCGCCGACCACATCAAGAGCCAAGACCTGGTGCTCACCACCGCACTGATCCCTGGGCGTAAGGCGCCGGTTCTTGTGACGGATGCGATGCTTGCCAGCATGCGACCAGGATCTGTTGTGCTTGACCTCGCCGCCGAATCGGGCGGCAACGTTGAGGGTTCCGTTCCGGGCGAGACAGTGGTGCGCCACGGCGTGCAGCTGATTGGCGTCGCCAACATTGCCGCGTCGGTCCCACTGCATGCCAGCCAGATGTTCTCTACCAATGTGCGCACCCTCTTGACGCACCTGAGTGGCGAGAACGGTGCGCTGAACGTGAACGCCGCCGACGAAATCACCGGACCAATGCTCGTAGTGCATAACGGCGCTGTGCCGGTGAAGCCATCATGACCGCACTGCTGACTGCGATCGGTGCTGCTGCCGCGTTTCTTGCGGTGACAACTGCAGATACCGCAACGGCCGCAGCGTCAACAACACTGGTCGACGCACAGATCGTGGAGGTCTACGTCTTCCTGCTCGCCGCATTCACCGGCTTCCAGATCATCACCAAGGTGCCGCCGCTCCTGCACACGCCGCTCATGGCAGCCACGAACGCGATCTCAGCGATCAGCCTGGTTGCCAGCATCGTGATTGCTGGCGCTGAGCGACCCTTCTTTATCAACGTCATGGGTATGGTCGCGGTTGCGGCCGCAACGATCAACGTGGTCGGCGGATTCGTTATTACCGATCGCATGCTGAAGATGTTTAAGAAGACGGAGGCGCCAAAGTGATCGACCAGCAGATCGGCGCCCTCTTCGTGCAGATCGCCTACATCGGCGCCTCAGCGGCGTTCATCCTCGGCCTCCGCGGCCTGACGAAGCCCGACACCGCGCGTCGCGGCATGCAACTTGCTGCGGTGGGCATGCTACTGGCCATCATCGGCACCCTACTGAATCACGAGATTGTCACCTATCAGTTCATCATCATCGGGCTCGTGGTTGGTAGCGCTATCGGTCTGCCGATGGGCCTACTCGTGCCAATGACCGCCATGCCGCAGCGCATTGCCATCAGCCACATGTTCGGCGCGCTCGCCGTCACACTCGTCGGCATCGCCGAGTTCGTGCACTACCGCGACGTTCCGGGCGGCCCCGGTGTGGTCAAGATGATCGCCCTCGGCTTTGAGACGCTCTTCGGCGCCCTCACCATTACGGGTTCGTTCATGGCGTTCGGCAAGCTGCAGGGATTCATCACCGGTCGACCAGTCACCTTCCCAGGGCAGAAGCTGATCAACGCCGCGGTCTTCCTCGGGGCCGTTGGCCTCTACGTAACGCTCGTGCTCACCCAGTCGGGCGGCGCTACGGGTGATGCGGGACTCATCATGTTCGCCATCATGACGGTGCTTGCGCTCGTCATCGGCGTCACCCTCGTGCTGCCAATCGGCGGCGCCGACATGCCCGTCGTTGTCTCGCTGCTCAACTCATATGCGGGTCTTGCAGCGAGCGCCACCGGCTTTGCGATCGGCAACAACATCTTGATCGTGGCCGGCGCCCTTGACGGCGCCAGCGGCTTCATTCTGTCGATCCTCATGTCGAAGGCCATGAATCGCTCGTTTGCGAACGTGCTCTTTGGTGCGTTTGGCGGCGAGAAGGCGGCTGTCTCCGCAAAGAGTGCCGAAGGCCTCACGACACGCAGTGTTACCCCAGAAGAGGCGGCAATGCGCATCGGCTACGCGCGCAACGTGATCATCGTTCCTGGCTACGGCATGGCGGTCGCGCAGGCGCAGCACGCGGTGCGTGAGCTCGCTGAGCTGATTGAGAAGCGCGGCGGTCGTGTGCGCTTCGCCATCCACCCGGTTGCCGGGCGCATGCCGGGCCACATGAACGTGCTGCTCGCCGAAGCGAACGTGCCGTACGACCACCTCTTCGACCTTGAAGAGATCAACGAGGAGTTCCACGCCTGCGACGTTGCCCTTGTGCTCGGCGCCAACGACGTCACGAACCCTGCGGCAAAGAACGATCCAGGCTCACCGATCTACGGCATGCCGATCCTCAACGTGCAGGATGCCGAGCAGGTCATTGTGGTGAAGCGCGGCATGGCCACCGGCTTCGCCGGCATCGAGAACGAGCTCTTCTACCTCGACAAGACCTCGATGCTCTTCGGCGATGCAAAGAGCGTCCTCTCCCAGGTCGTCACCGAAGTGAAGGGGCTCTAGACGCCTGTGGAGCTGAACCCCTACGCCCGAGCGGTCAGCACCGTCGCCCTGGCGGCAACCGCCTTCTTCACCCTCACCGCTTTCCAAACACTCCCGGCCGATGCCGTCTTAGCCATCCACTGGAACATCAACGGCGTCGCTGACGGCTTCGCCGGGCGGGAGGCACTCCTGATCGTTCCGATCACCACCGCCCTTGTAGGCGGGCTGCTCTGGCTTGCGGTGCGCTATGACCCGAAGCGCGCCAACATCGCCCGCAGCAGTGAAGCCCTCGGCATTGTGGTGGTCGCTCTCTCGCTGCTAGTTGCCGTCGTGCAGTCGGCAATCATCAATTCGGGATTCGGCGAGGCGGCCCGACTCGATCGCGCTGTGCCAATCGCCGCCGGTGCCTTCATCGCCATTCTTGGCTACGCCATGCCAAACATCCGCCAGAACTACACCATCGGCGTGCGCCTCCCTTGGACCATTGAGAGTGAGCCCGCCTGGGATGCGTCGCATCGATTCATCGGCGGCATCTGGATCCTTGTGGGCACAGTGACGGCACTCCTCGGACTCCTTGCGCTCAGCGAAGCGGCAATCGTCACCCTCTTGGCCGGCTTGGCACTGAGCATTGCGGGCACGGTCTATGTCGCCTATCGCGTCTGGAGCCGCAGCCCGAGGTCATCGCGCACGAAGCGCCGCGCGTGATCAGCGTCGACCTCCCAACTACTGAGGCGCTCGCCGCAGCTTCGACCGCGTTCACCTTCGCCCTCGTCGGCATTGGCGCTCTCATCGTTGGCAGTGCCATCGCGGCCTCTATCTGGGCGCGTTCACTGAACGGCTGGGCACTGGGCGGCGTCTCGTTTGTGTTGAGCCAAACGGCGCAGGTTGTGACGCTCTTCCTTCTCGGCCCACTTATCGCAGCATTTGCCAGCGCCCCCCTGCAGGAGGTCAGCCGCGCCCTCATTCTCTCCACCGCCGCTCGGCGCGTGCGCGGCGAAAAGCCGGTCGTGGCATTCGGCTTCGGTCATGGCGCGATCGACCTGCTGACCAGCTCACTGATTCCAACGCTCTCGGCGGTGATTATTCTTGGTGGCATCAGTGACGGAAGCATCTTTGTCGGCCTCAACGCCGAGGTCACCGACAAAGTGCACGCGGTCGCGGTCTTCCTGGCAAGTCAAACCGTTCTCTCTGCCGCGCTATTGATTGTGCAGGGCGCGTTGATGGTGGGGCTGCATACGCTCCTTACCCTGATTGTGCTTCGTGCGGTAGTTCGCGGGGGTGGCACACGAACGATTGGTCGCGGGCTCCTTCTGCCAATTGCTATCCACACGCCCGTTGCTGTGGTGCGCACGCTCTTCCCGATGGCAACAACACCAGTGCTACTTGGGGCACTCGCTGTTGCTGCGCTCGCCTACCGACGTAGCAAGAGCGCTATGACGGAGACGCCACCGGCCCTGTAGGTGATGCGCTCGGCGACTCACTCGGCGACTCACTCGGCGAGTCTGCAGGCGACTCGCTCGGCACATCACTTGCGGGCGGTGCAACGCTCGGGCTCGGCAGCACATACCCCTCTGGCGGCGTGAAGGAGTCACATGCGGGCCCGATCGCTCGCTCGCCGTCGTTCTGGCGATTCCACAAGAAGATCCGTGGGACCTGCGCACTACAGACGATCTCGTAGGCGAGTGTCGTGCCAACATAGCGCCAGTGCCACGCCTCAGCCCCATAGCAACTGAGGGCGATGTTTGCTGATCCCGCCGGATACGAACGCACAAATCCGAACTTGTAGGCGTTCGCTTCAAGCCAGAGCGCGGTTGCCGACGTTGGGAATTTTGGGTTACTCCACGAAACCCCGGTAAGGCTCCCAAGATCTACGGTCGTGCCCAGTTGATGCTCGGAGTGCCCAGGAATAGCACTGTACTTTCTCGCCTGCTGCAATCCAGCTTGAGCAACCCACTTTGCAAAGGTTGCAACCTGCGTGGAATAGGAGCGATACGCAGAGAGAATCTTCAGCGAAATCTTGCTCACCTTTGCTTGGGCAAACATGGCGTTGAGCGCATCGGCCGCCTCGCGCTTCAGCAGGTATCCACCCTTTGGGGTGATCACTCCTAGCCAAGTGATGGCTACGAGATTGGTCGGCTTGTAGCTCGACGAGAGGCGGTACATAGGGTCGAGCACGGCGGTGGCCCACTGAGTGGTGCGCCAGGACCTTGTGGTGACCGCACCTTGAATGCCGATCGACGTGCGCGTGATGATGATCTTGCGCTTATTGATCTCAGAGCAGGCGGTGATTGGGGGCACCTCAACTGTTTGCGGGGCAACACCCGCCGCAATCACCCCGCCTCCTGGAAGGGCGGCGCCAAGGACCGAGGCCCCAAGGATGAGGGCGAGAAGGGGCACGATTCGCGTAAGGTGCCGAGGCTGGTGAGCACGGTTCATAGGGATAGTTTGGCGCATTCCCATCTTCAACAAAGAAGGCGCTAATGCTCGAGGCGCACCATGAGGGTGAACGAGGCAGATGCCCTCGGGAAATAGGAAGGAGCCATGTATGGCACGAACCGTGAAGCTCGCCCCGGCAGAGAAGTCGACCGCGAAGGCAAAGCGGGTGATTTCGCCGTCACGTTTCTCCAGTATCCGTAACAACCTTCCAGCCATTGTTGGCGCGGCAGCCCTCGTGGCCGCTGGCGCTCTCGCCGGAACTGCACTCGCACATAACGGCCCTGGCGGCAGCGACGGCCGCCATCCTGGCCAAGGCATGGAAGCGCGCATGAACATGCATCGCGATCACAGCGGGCAGCATGACTCGGGTAAGCCAAATGACAGGGTTGGCCTGACGGGAACAACGACAAGCGTGAGCCCAACTGAGCTCTCGATCACCCTTGCGAACGGCACGTCAAAGACGTTCGCACTTGATGCCATGAGCCAGTACTTCACACAGACAGCGGGAACCGCCGCTGATGTAACGGTTGGCTCCTATGTGCTGGTTGATGGTGGAAGGCCTGCAGGTAGTGCAGCGGTTACCGCCAAAGGCATCGCTGTACTAACGAGCGGCCGTACCGATGTGCGCATGCACCTTGGCCACCCAGCAAAGGTCACCGCAGTAAACGGCAGCACGCTCACCCTAGAGGTGGTCACTCCTCGCGGGACGAAGACGATCACCGTAACGATCGGCATCAATACCGTAATCAGCACAATCGCAACCGCTACGAACGCCGATCTCACGGTCGGTAGCAACGTGGTTGTGGATCTCGGCCGAGAGGCGGCTGCTGCCAAGTTGGTACTCATCAATAAGTAACGAACACACCAAGAACTCGCAAGGCGCCGTTGGTGGTCCTCCCGCCAGCGGCGTCGCTGCGTCCGCTGCCGGAACGTTTCGGCTTAGCGCTTCCGCTTCGTTGAAGTGACAGGCCGTAGAAGTGAAAACACGATCGATCCACCGAGAATGAGCACAACCACCCCGAGGCTCACGGTTGGATCAATATGTACATCGACCGCAGGGATCAGCGCGTGCACGATTGGAATTGCCATCTTGGCACCGATGAAGATTAGGACAATCGCGAGGCCAGAAGAGAGGTAGTGGAAGCGATCCTTGGCATCGGCAAGCAGGAAGTAGAGCGAGCGCAGCCCCAGGATGGCAAACGCGTTCGAGGTAAACACCACTAACGGATCTTTCGTAATGCCGAAGATTGCCGGGATTGAGTCCACTGCAAAGATGAGGTCAATGATGCCGATTACCACGATTGCCAAGAACAGAGGCGTCCACTTCAGCTTGCTGCCATGCCGGACACGGAACTGGTCGGAATCGTAGTCGGTGCTGACGTGGACGAATCGGCGCGCAAAGCGAATCGCGCCAGGTTCGCCATCGCCCATCATGTGTCCACCACTGCGGAGCATCTGGATCCCGGTGAAGAGTAGGAAGATGCCAAACCCGTACAGCACGACCTCAAAACGCTCAACGAGGGCGGCTCCGACAAGAATCATGCCGAAGCGCATAACGAGCGACATGATGATGCCGAAGATGAGCGCCTTCTGCTGCAGCCGCTTTGGTGTCTTGAGCGCAACGAAGACCATGGTGAAAACAAAGACGTTGTCAATGGAAAGCGAGTACTCAATCAAATAACCGGTGAAGAATTCTGTGGCGGTTTGTGCACCTTTATCGAAGAACACGATGATGCCAAACACAATGGCTGACGCAACCCAGATAGCCGTAAAGGTAAGAGCCTCCCGTGGCGGTACGACGTGCGAGCCCTTGCGGCGCAGCCAGAAGAGATCAATGAAGAGAGCGAAGCCGACGAAGGCAACGAACCCGGTGAGAAGGACTGGATCCACTGTTCCCCCGTCGCTGAAGAGGCATGCGCCTCAGTGCAGTAATGGTAGCGGAGGGGGATTAGCGCGCCCGCGTTGGACTAGGCTCGGGTGAGACCGCCTGTAGCCGTGTCGAGCACGTACGAGCGCGTGCAGGTGGGGCAGCTAAGCGTGGCCCCCCGATCGGGCAGCCGAGCGCCACAGTCACAGACCCAGCCGATTCGCTTGGCTGGGCTACCGACGACGAGGGCTCGTGGGAGGACGCTGCGCGAGGCGACGCCACCCGCACCGACCATGCAGTAGTCGCCCAGGGTGATCCCGGCCACGATCACGGCGCCAGCGCCAATCGAGGCGCCATCACCCACACGGATCGGGCTCACTACCCAGTCACTCGCTGCCGCGAGGCCGCCGTCAGGGGTCTGGGCGCGCGGGAAGCGGTCGTTGGTGAGAATCGCGTTGGGGCCGATGAAGACGCCGTTACCAGCCGTGACCCCGTGATAGACGAGGGCGAGATTCTGCACCTTGCAGCGATCACCAAGCACCACGTCGGCGTCAATGAATGCACCACGGCCGATGATGCAGTCGGCGCCGATCTTGGCGCCGCGTCGCACCACCGCGCCGCCCCACACCTTGCTGCGCGCGCCAATCGTGACGCCCTCTTCCACAATTGCCGTTGGGTCAATGAACGCCGTTGGATCAATCATTGTGCGGCGACTCCGTTTGGTCGACCGAAGCCGATGCGCTTCGCACCAGCAGGCAACGTTGCGCCAGCACAGGCGTTGCGCCCATCAATCAGCACCTTGAGTCCAGGGAAAATCGTGGCGAAGTCCATCGTGCGATAGGCGGCGTCGGCGGTTGCAACAACGACGGCGGTTACCTGCGCATTGGCGCCGCCGTCCCACGGCGTCATCTTCAGCGCTGCAACATCATCACTAGAGAGGAGTGGGTCGGCACCAAGAACGGTTGCGCCACGGGCGCGCAGTACGTCGGCCATCAGTGGACCGCGCGCATGCGCGAGCTCGCGCACACCTTCGCGATAGGTGAGCCCAAGCACGGCGACCGTTGCTCTTGTGAGTGAACCAATCGTGGCGGCGATCGCATCTGCGGCGCGCTCAACCTGCCCGTCGTTGACGGCACGTGCGGTCTTGATCAGCTCAAGATCGGCGTCGGTGGAGAGAATCATGCGCGGATAAACCGGAATGCAGTGACCGCCAACGCCGATACCTGGCTCGTGAATGTGTGAGTAGGGCTGCGAGTTTGCAGCGCGAATCACCTCAGAGAGATCGATGCGGTGTCGATCGGCGACGCGCGCGAACTCGTTAGCGAGCGCAATGTTCACGTCGCGATAGGTCGTTTCGGCGAGCTTCGCCATCTCGGCGGCCTCAAGCGTCTGCATCTGCGCGATTGGCGCGTCGAGCACGCTCTCGTAGAAGGCAGTGGCGCGCGCGAGGCTCGCAGCGTCGGTGCCGCCAACGAGCTTCGGATACGCGGCGAGGTTGCGGAAGGTTTGGCCGGTCAGCACGCGCTCTGGCGAGAAGCAGCCGAACACCGTTGCGCCACTCTTGGCAGCAACCTTCGCGACCAGGTCGCGGGTAGTGCCGATCGGCACGGTGGTTTCAAGAATCACGAGTAGGTCGTCGTGGGCGCCGGCGATCAGCGTTTCCGTTGCACCAACGAGTGCCTTGTCGGCAATGCTCCCGTCGTCGCGAACGAGTACCGGCACAACAACAAGGGCAACGTCGGCATCACGCACGGCGGCAGGACCGTCGATGGTGGCGCGCAGCCGGCCAGAGGCAACGTGCTCGGCAAGGAGCTCGGGAAGATTCGGTTCACCGCCCCATGGCGCAACGCCGGAGTTGATGATGTCGACCAGTGTCTGATTGATGTCGACGGCATGCACGCGCCAACCGTGGGAGGCGAACTGCAGGGCGAGCGGGAGGCCGATCTTGCCGGAGCCGATGACGGCGATGGTGCCAACGGTGCCGGGGGCGCCAACCCACGGCTTCGCGGTAACGGGGGTGCCGTGGGTGCAGGGATGCGGTTCAGCAGTAAAGGAGCCACCGAGCATGGACGTTGCTCGACCGAGTGGATCTGTGGCGCGTGCGCTCATTGCCCCTCCTTGTTCCCTTGGAGGGGATGCTACACCGCGGCGATGGCCTCGAGGTTCGGCCGCACAGGGATGCCGCCGCCACGCGCGGATTCAAGAACCGCGTCGGCGAGGATCACGGCACGTGCGCCGTCGTGGATGCTGACGGCGGGCTTCGCCTCACCACGTGCGGCAGCGAGGAAGGCGCTCAACTCCAGGGCGAGCGGCTCTTGTCGCGCGGCGGGAAGGTCGGCGGTGCGACCCGGCTGCACGGGGGCGAATCCATCGAGCATGGCGCTCGAGTTTGGATCGGCGCTGGTGAACGAGACGGTGCGCTGTAGCAGGCTCACGTCATACGCCCCAGCGCTGGTCGTTACCAGCAGCTGTCGTCGCTTGGCAGGGGCGAGCCATGAGGCGCGAATGCGCGCCACCGCGCCGCCGGCAAAGGTGAAGAGTGCCTCGGCGAAATCTTCTCGCCCTTCAATGAGTCGTGAGCCGGCCACGGCGGTAACGGAGAGTGGCGAGCTACCAGCGATGGCACAGGCGAGATCGATGTCGTGGACCATCAGGTCGCGCACCACACCAACGTCGCTGATGCGCTCGGGGAGTGGGCTCTCGCGCATCGCCTCGATCGCGTAGAGCGCCTCACCAGCACTGCCGCCCATCTGCTCGAAGAGGCGCGTGACGGCGGGGTTGAAGCGCTCCACGTGGCCGACCTGCACGATGGCGCCAGCGGCTGTGGCGCGTGCGACCAAGTCGAGCGCCTCGGTTGAATCGGCGGCGAGCGGCTTCTCGACCAGGATCGGAATCTTGCGCTCGATGGCGCGAATCACCAGCGCGGCGTGGAAGCGTGTTGGCGCAGCGATGATCGCCGCCTCAAGGCCGGGGTGGCTCAACAGCTCTGCAGCGTCGGCATAGGCGGTGGCCGCTGGCGCTACGGTGAGTGCCGCGTCGCGCGCCTCATCGACTGGGTCACTGATCGCCACAATCTCGGCGTCGGGAAGCGTTGCGAGAACACGGAGATGGTTGCGGCCCATCACGCCGAGGCCGATCAGGCCAACCTTCATGCGGGCCATGCGCTCCCACCGTGGCGCTCCACGGCGCGTCGCAGCGAGGCGGCAACCTCCTCTTGTTCCGCAGCGGTGATCGCCGCAAACATTGGAAGCGAGAGGCAACCCTTCGCCAACGCATCAGTGACAGGGAGCACAACGTCGAGACCGCGCTCCTTGATGTACGGCTGCTGGCTCACTGGAATTGGGTAGTAGATGCCGGTGCCAATGCCGTCGTTGGCAAGATCTTTCACGATCTCGTCGCGCGCTGGGCCAACGTGCACCGTGTACTGGTGATAGACGTGCAGATTTCCTGCAGGCGTTCCCTGTCGAACGATCGGTGCGCCAGCGAGCAGCGCGTCGTATCGTGCCGCAGCGGTGACGCGCGCTGCGGTGAACTGATCCAGCTTGCCGAGCTGCACGATGCCGATCGCGGCGGCGATGTCGGTCATGCGGTAGTTGGTGCCGAGCATCTCGTGCAGGTAGCGCACCTTCATCCCCTGGCTGCGGAAGGTGCGAAGCCACTCGTTCAGCGTGTCGTCGTTGGTGGTGATCATGCCCCCCTCACCGCTGGTGATGTTCTTGGTGGCGTAGAGCGAGAAGGCACCAACACCGAACGAGCCGGCCTGCTTGCCGCCCTGGGTTGCACCGACCGCCTGGCAGGCATCTTCAATCATGGCGAGGTTGTGCTTGGCGGCGAGTGCGCCAAGGGCGTTCATGTCGGCAATGAGACCGAAGAGGTGCACCGGCATCAGCGCCTTCGTCTTTGGCGTGATCGCTGCTGCAGCGGCAGCGGGGTCCATCAGCCAGGTGACGGAATCAATATCAACGAATCGTGGCGTGGCACCTGCGCGCAAGATCGCGGCGGCGGTGGCACTAAAGGTGTGGCCAACGGTGATGACCTCGTCGCCGGGCTTGATGCCGAGCCCTTGGATGATCGCCTCTTCGGCGAGAGTGCCGTTCGCCATGGCGATGGCGTGCTTCACGCCAACCATCTCGGCGAAGCGGCGCTCAAACTCGGCGACACGTGGACCCTGCGCGAGGGCGCCCGACATGATCGCGTCAGCGGCGGCGTCGGCCTCCTCGCGACCGACAGCGGGGCGGGTGATCGGAATGCGAATTGGCGGTGTACTCATGATGGGGAGCGTATCAGCGGGCGAAGCGACGCGCGATCAGGGCGGCCCGAATCGCCTCAGCGGCGCCCCCTGCGGGGAGGGGTCGGGATGCTCGCGCGGCGACCGCCGCAGCACCCGTCACGGCCCCAACCGTTGCAAGGGCGACGGCAACGCGACCCGCATCAACGCCAGCGAGGAGCGACGGGCCAGCCGGATGCAGGAGCTCTGACCACTCCGTGGTGTCGCGCAAAATCAGCGTTGGGGCATTGAGCCAGACCGCCTCGCGCTGCAGCCCGCCAGAGTCGGTGAGCACCGCTGCCGCATGTGCAGTAAGTGCAAGCGAGTCAAGATAGCCGACAGGCGGCACCAGCTCTACTCCGTCGGGAACGTCAATGTTGTGCGCGGCAATTGCGGCACTGGTTCCAGGGTGCGCCGCAAAGAGCACCGGCACGCCAAGATGCTCTGCGGAAACGCGCAACACATCAAGCGCAGCGCGCAACCGTGTCGCCTCGCGCACGTCAGCGCGGTGCAGGGTGGCGTACGCGAATCCTCCAGCCACTAGCGAGCGGCCGATATGTAGTGCAGCCGCATCGAGCGCCGCAGTGAGGCGCGCTGTCGGCGCGAGTCGCACCACAAGGTCGGCCATCAGGTCTCCAACAACCACATTTCCTTCAGTGAGCCCCTCACCACGCAACGCGTCCACCGCTGCATCACTGGTGCAGAGTCGCAGCGATGCGATCTTGTCGACCGCAATGCGATTGCGCTCCTCCGGCATGGTTTCGTCGCCAGATCGCACCCCTGCCTCAACATGCACGATTGGAATCCCGCGAGCATGCGCAGCCATAGCTCCGGCGAGTGTGGAGTCGGTATCGCCAAAGACGAGGACAACCTCGGGAGTTTGTGATGCAAGTGTCGCCTCCAGCGCGGCCGTCATCGCATGGAGTCGCGCCTCTCCGTGTAGGCCTCCCGGCTCAGGGAGCAGCAGGTCGGGAGGTGTCATGCCGAGGTCGCGGTAGATCTGGCCCGCAAGCAGCTCGTCGTGGTGCTGGGCGGTGTCAATGATGAACGGCTCAATTGGCGCCGTGAGGTGTGGGCGAAGCGCAGCTAGCTTGATGAGTTGCGGGCGCGTTCCGACGATCGCCGTGATGCGCATTAGCCCCTCCTCACCCTGGGTGCTCGTGCGTGCTGCGATAGACTCGCCGCATGCCGAACCCCGCTCCGCACACCGTACCAAAGGGTGCCCCCCAGCCGAAGCGGCAGGTGGCGATGTTCGTTGCCAACAACATGGTCAGCGATCGCCGCGTGATCCGCGAGGCGGCAACAGTGGCCGCAGCCGGGTTCGCCGTGACTGTGCACGCCATCGCCCAGCGTCGGGAGAAGCTTCCAGCAACAGAGCGGCACCCTGACGGATTTACCATCGTTCGACATCGACTGGGGCTGATTCCGCCGGTCCTACCGCTCCACCCACACCTTCTCGCCCTACTCATTCATCCGTTCTGGTGTGCGCTTGCTCTTACCGTTGCCGTCGCGCGGAAGGTTCGAATCCCGCTAGCCGGCGCGGCACTTCTCGCCATCCGCTGGACCTCATGGGCGACTCTCGCCGCCCGCGCATCGCAATCGGCGCAGGTCCTGCATGCCCATGACCTCTCTGGCGCACTTCCCGCCTTGGCCGCACTTCGCACTAATTCCACCGCAACGCTGCTCTACGACAGCCATGAGGTCTTCCTTGAGAGCGGGCGATGGGCAAAGAGTCCCGCGTTCATTCGGCGCATCCTCGCGAATCGCTTTGAACAGCCCACGCTCAAACGCGCAGCGGCACTGATTGCGGTAAACCCCCAGGTCATTGAAGAGCTCGCCAAGCGCTACGAGATTCCAACGCGCCAGATCGTGACGTACAACTGCCCGCCGGCGTGGAACCCAGAGCCGCGCGGCACGGAGCTACGCTCGGCAATCGGCGTTGGTGCCGATGCGCAGGTGATCTTGTATCACGGCGGATTCTCGGCACATCGTGGGCTTGAAGAGCTCCTGAAGGCGAAGCGAGATCCGCGCCTTGCAAGCGCACACCTGGTCTTCCTCGGGTACGGACCACTGGAGTCCACCCTTCGTGCGGCTGCCGCTGATCCCGCCTATGGCGGGCGCGTACATGTTCTAAATGCGGTTGCCCCAGAGGTGCTCGATCGTTGGGTCTCGGGTGCTGATGTCGGCATGTGCACCGTGCTGCCGAGCACGTTGAATCATCAAATCTCCACACCGAACAAACTTTTTGAGTCTATTGGCGCGGGTGTTCCCGTCATCGCCAGCGACTTCACCACCATGCGCGATATCGTGCTCGGAGATCCTGACGGTCCGCTCGGTGCGGTCTGTGATCCAACGAGCCCACAAGAGGTTGCTACCGCAATTCACTCAATCCTCAGCATGAGCCCGAGCGACCGCACCGCACTTCGTACCCGTTGCATTCGTGCCGCCGCAGCACGTTGGAACTGGGAGGTGCAGGCGGCGCGCCTCACCGAGCTCTATAGATCGCTGCCACTCTACGGAGACCTTGACCCTGCATAGCGTGAAGGCCAGCGCTTTTCGCCCAGATCTTGAAGGGCTGCGCGGCATTGCGGTCGTGGCCGTGGTGCTCTTCCATAGCGGCTCATCTGCATTCTCCGGTGGGTTTCTCGGGGTTGATGCATTCTTCGTCCTCTCAGGCTTCCTCATCACCTCGCTGATCACTCGCGAGGCATTCGAGAAAAACCAATTCTCCTTCGCGCGCTTCTACGCACGGCGAATTCGACGGCTACTCCCGGCGGTGGTCGTCGTGGTTCTCGCGACGTTTGTAGGACTGGCACTCCTCATGCCAAGCGTTGTATCCCGCCAAGAAGCTTGGGCCGACGGCATTGCCTCGCTGTTGTCGGTCGCCAACATTCGCTTCATCGCGGTCTCTACTGATTATTTCGCCCCTGCAGTTCAGCCATCACCGTTCCTCCAGATGTGGAGCCTCAGCGTGGAGGAGCAGTTCTATCTCGTCTGGCCTGCACTACTGGTAGTCGCATTCACCCTGGCGCGCCGGAACAGACAACTTGTGGCACTGGTCGTTGGGGTTATCAGTCTCATATCGCTGCTGCTCTTTTTGAGCGGCGCTCTCGGGGCGGAGGCAACGTTCTATTCGTTACCCACGCGCGCCTGGGAGCTAGGTCTGGGCGCCTACATCGCGATTCGTGGAACTCGCTCGAATCTTTCCCAAACCACAGCGCTACTCCTGCTTGCGGGGGCTTTTCTCGCCCCCGTAATTAATGCTGAATTAGTGCCGGGAGCCTCAGTCCTCACATGCGTAGCCGTCGCTTTTATCATCGCTGGTGGCCAGGGCCGAACACGGGGAGGGCAGTTTCTTGCTAGTAGGCCTATGCGGTTTTTTGGAAAGATCAGCTACTCGCTCTACCTCTGGCATTGGCCCGCGATTGTGCTTCTCGCGCCAATGATCGGTGTACCACTGGCCATTGGGGCCGCGCTTCTCGCAGCTTCGGCGAGTGAACGGTTTGTTGAGGCGCCTTTCCGCACAGGTCGCCTCTCCGTTGCTCCCGCCCGACGGATTCTGGCGGTGGGCGCCGTAGTCCTGCTTTCTGGCGCGGGGCTTGCCGCAGCGCTGCGCCCAGAGCTAGCTGGCGCAATCTTCATCCAGCCAAACGACCAAGGGGGAGAGAGAATTGAGATGCAGCCGAGCATTGAAAACCTTGCGGCAGATACGCCATACAAGGCTCTTGGCAGCTGCTATTCACTGCGGGATGAGAGCACGCCACCCCTTGACGGCTGTGTTTTTGGAAATCCGAGCGGCGAATTTCGCATCGCACTCGTCGGTGATTCATATGCGGCACAGTGGTTCCCAGCGTTCAAGCGCATCGCAGAAGAGTCAGGCGTCACACTGCTAGTACTTGCGAAGACAGGATGTCCGCAACTTTTCGTGCCTACTAGGTTCACCTCAACGATGGCGCCATACCGAACCTGCGCCCCATATAGCGAGCGGGTGAGGGATCGCCTCGAAGCATTCGCACCTAACCTGATCGTCACTTCCTACGGAGATTTTTCACTCGCGAGTGATCCAGAGCGAAACCTCATGCATGAGGCTGATGCGATGCGGTCAAGCGTACGCTGGCTCCTCTCGGTGGCACCAGTGGTTTACATCTCGCCCGTTCCTGTGCAGCCACTCGACCCGACTGACTGCCTCGACACACATCGCGATGACCCACGCGCCTGCGTTGCCGATTCTGATGACCCAGATACCTTCCCATTCGCAGAGAGGGATCGAATGGCTCTCAACGGCCTAGCGGCTTATGTCGTTGACCCACGGATACTCTTCTGCACCGGGAGCACATGCCCCCTCGTCGATCCGAATGGGATTGTGCGTAACCGAGATGCTCAGCACGTTTCCGCTACCTACTCAGCTGCGGCCTGGGAAGGGATTTTGCGCCTACTGCGTGAGTCGGGTGCCCCGACCCCGTAAGAGCTGCTGGAGCCGATGGTGAGGATTGAACTCACGACCTGCTGTTTACGAAACAGCTGC
>JBAXLC010000003.1:0-29422 GCA_037135015.1 bacterium
CACCTGACGGAGATTGGGCATCCGATCGCTGGAGACCCAACCTATGGGAACGGCACTAGCCGACGCGGCCCCGATGCAACAACGCGCCTCTTCCTCCACGCCTGGAAGATCGTCTTTGCTCACCCGCGAGATGGGCGTCTGATGCGCCTTGAGGCCGAGCTCCCTGCCGACCTGCAGGCGCCCCTTGATGCGCTACGGTTGCACTCCAGCAGAGGGGAGGGGTGATGGAGCCACAGCGTCGAGCCGGGGCACCAGGCGCCCAGGTGATCGTGATCTCTGGGCCGAGCGGGGTGGGCAAAGACACCATCATCAACGAGCTGCGCCGCCGCCCAGTGGGCCAAACCTTCCATTACGTCGTCACCTGCACGACCCGACCACCCCGCACTGGCGAGATGGACGGCGTCCACTATCACTTCCAGAGTCGCGAATCGTTTGATGCCCTGAACGCCGCTGGCGAACTGCTTGAGGCGGCCACCGTTCACGATCGCTCGTACGGCACCCCACGCGATGAGGTTCGCGGCGCACTCGCCCGAGGGCAAGATGCGCTTTGCAAGATCGATGTGCAGGGTGCGCGGAGCCTGCGCAAGGTGATCCCCGAAGCGATCCTCATCTTTGTCGCACCCCCATCCCCAGAGGCGCTCGCCGAGCGTCTTGCCGGTCGTGGCACCGAGACGGCGGATGAGCTTGTCACGCGTGCGCGGAATGCGATTACGGAGATGGAACGCGCGCAGGAGTATGACTACCTGGTGTTGAACGAGACTGGCTATCCCGAGGAGGCCGCGGCTCAGGTCGAGAAGATTGTCCTCGCCGAGCGTGCGAAGCACCCGGAGCGTCGGATTTCGGTGTGACCGGGGGCGCCGAGCCTCACGTGACCCCTCTGATGACGGTCGTTCGCGTCGCCGTCGATGTGCCAGGGGCTCCTGGCGAGCGACTTTATGACTACCTTGCCGGCGATGTAGCGCCCGTCACCATCGGCGATGGCGTGATCGTGCCCTTTGGTGGGCGCCGTGCGATTGGCATCGTGGTTGCGCTGAATCCAATCGATTTGCCGCCAGCGGGGATCACGCTGAAACCGATTGAGGGTCGACTCGGCAGTGCGCCGCTTGTCACCCCGCTGCTCATGTCGCTCGCGGAGTCCATTGCAACGCGTTGGGCCGCGCCGATCGCCACCACCGTGCGATCGCTCCTACCTGCTGGGATGTTGGATGCCGTCGTGCTGGAGTCACGCCGAGTGGGCGAGGCGAGTGAAACATCTGCACGGATTGGGCTTGGCGAGGAGTGGGTTGCTGTGGAGCGTCTCACGGGAGCGCGCGGTAAAACGCGCGCAGCAACACTGAAGAGCCTGCGCCAACTCGAGTTGCTTGGCGAGGCGGAGCGTCGCTGGTCACTGGTACGTCGCGGTGCGCAGAGCCTCGATACGACCTTCGCCTCGTTGATCACGGATGCTGCCCCTGCGATCTTGGAGGCGATGCGTCTCGGTAGCCGACAGGTTGCCGCAGTGGAGCAGCTCACGGTAGCGGCGCGCAGCGATGACCCTTGGGTGGCTGCAAGTGCGCTCCCTGGTGGCCTTGCAACGGCGCGACGACTCGCCGATGCTGGCGCCGTTCAGCTTGAGGTGCGACGCATTCAGCGCCGACATGCCGATCGGCGGAGTGCATCTATTGACGCGGCAGGGGCCGAGATCAGCCTGACGGACTTGCAGCGCGAGATCGCCAACGCTGCCTGCGATCCCAGTGCGGCGGGGGAGACGCTGCTCGTTGATGGGCCACCTGGCTCTGGCAAGAGTCGCGCAGCGGCCGATGCTGCGGTGCGGATGATCGCCGCTGGACGCTCGGTGCTCTGGTTGGTGCCAGAGGCGGCGCAGGTGGCAATCGCTGCGGACATGCTCGCTACTGCTGGTGGCGAACCCGAGCCGATCCATTCTGGCCTGAGTGCTGGTGAGCGGCTCGATGCACACGACCGACTCCTTGAGCCGGGACCGCATCTCGTTGTCGGCACACGCGTTGCCCTCGGTGCCTTGCGTGACGAGGTTGGTCTCGTCGTTGTTGACGAAGAGCATGAGGGCGCCTACAAATCAGATCGCACGCCGCGGCTGCATGCACGTGAGGCGGCGCGTGAGCTGGCACGCCTTGCTGGCGCCGCAACGCTGCTTCTGAGTGCTACCCCAGCAATCGAGTCGCTCGCGCGCGCCGAGATCGAGGGTTGGCGCCGCTTCACGTTGACGCGACGTACTCCGGCTCCTCTCGTTGAGGTGATTGATCTGCGGCAGGAGCTTGCCGACGGGTGGCGCGGCATGATGAGTCGCTCTCTGCTTGAGCGCCTCACTGCCCTCGATTGGGCTGGCGGATCACAGGCGCTCCTGATCATTAACCGCCGCGGATTGGCCTCGGCGCTTCTCTGCCGCGACTGCGGTGCCGCGCAATCGTGCCCCTCATGCGAGCGACCGCTGGTTCTGCATAGCGCCGGGTCACTTCTTCGCTGCCACGGCTGCGGCATTGCGGCGGAGCCGCTCACTCGCTGCCCTTCGTGTGGCGGTGCCCGCATTCGGGCGTTGGGTGGTGGTACCGAGCGCCTCGAGGCCGAGGTGCGCGCGGCGCTCCCCGACGTGATCGTTGATCGCCTCGACGCAGATGCCGCATCAGCGATCGGCTCTGGCGACCGCATTCTTGATGCATTCCGCAGTGGTCGAACGCAGATCCTCGTCGGCACCGCCCTTGCAGCGAAGGCGCTCGATCTGCCGGCGCTGGCGCTGGTCGGCATCGTCTCGGCCGACACGGGCCTGCTCCTTCCTGACGAACGGGCGGCCGAGCGCGCAGTGGCACTCGTCGTGCAGGCGGTGGGGCGACTCGGGCGCGGCGCAGAGACCGGTGTCGCGGTCATCCAAAGCTATCGCCCCGAGGACCCTGCCATCACGGCGGCGGTAGAGATCGCACGTGGCGGGAGTGTCGATGCCTGGCGTGCCCGCGAGATCGGGTTGCGGAAGGCGGCCGGCGGCGCGCCATTCTTGCGCACGATCAAGGTCAGTGCCGCGGCGGCAACCGCGGCTGCGGCACGCCGCAGCATCGAGGGGTTGGCGGCCACCCTCCGCGCCGCCGCTGCAGCGTCGGGGGATGATCAGGCGCGCATTCTTGGACCGATTCCCGCCTGGGTGCCACGGCGGGCTGGGCGCTGGCGGGAGAACCTGATCCTTCGGGCCGTGGACCTTGAGCGGTATCTGCCGCTGATCCGTGGACGCGACCTCACGGTCGATGTGGACCCAGAGACGCTCCTGTAGCGCTTGCTAGAATCTCGCCATGAGTGTTCGTCCGATCCTGCTCCTCGGTGACCCGCGGCTGCGCCTCCCTGGCGCGCCCGTCGAGAGCTTCGGCAAACTGCTGCACTCGCTGCTTGATGATCTAGCGCACACGATGCGCGCCGCGCCAGGTGTCGGGCTCGCCGCCCCACAGCTGGGTGAGCCGCTGAACGTTGCCGTTGTGGAGGCGAAGGGGAAGACCTACGAGCTGGTGAACCCACGCATCGTGCGCGACACCGGCGACCAGACCGACCTCGAGGGCTGCCTCTCGATTCCTGGATACGTCGCCGAGATCACGCGGAAAGAGCGCGTTTGGGTTGAGGCGCAGGATCGCACTGGCCGCCCGTACAAGTTCAGCGAGCACGGGTTCTTGGCGCGCGCCGTGCAGCATGAGCTCGACCACCTCGCCGGAACCCTTTACATCGATTACCTCGACTCCATGGACCAGCTCATTGCTGTCGACGAGGACGACGACGAGGAGCCAGATGATTCACCTGAGGCCGCCGTCGTTGCACGGCGCCGCAAGGCGTTGCGAGGGCATAGTCACAAGTAGTCGCCTGATCCTATTTGGGAGTGGCGGATTCGCGGTCCCGTCGTTCCGCGCCGTTGCATCGGACTCCCGCTTCAGCATCGTCGCTGTTGTGACGGCACCACCACGCGCCGCCGGCCGAAGTGGTGCCCTCTCACCAACCCCGGTAGATAGCTGGGCTACCGGCGCTGGGCTGCGGGTTGAACACGCCGCCAAGGTCCGTGACGCAGCAGAAATTGAACGGATCAAATCGATCGGTGCGGAGGCGGCGCTCCTCGCAGACTTCGGGCAGATCATTCCCAAGGTTCTGCTCGACCACTATCCGCGCGGCATCGTTAACCTGCACCCTTCGCTCCTGCCACGACACCGCGGCGCGAGCCCGATCCCCGCAACGATCCTCGCCGGCGATCGCGAGACCGGTGTCTCCACCATCGTGATGGATGAAGGGGTCGACACAGGGTCAATCATTACGGCGCAACATCTGCGACCGCGCCCAGATGTCACGGCTGCAGAACTTGAGGCGGAACTCGCCGAACTCGCCGCTGTGGACATCGCCAATACGTTGGCAACATGGCTGCAGGGGAGGGATACGGCAGTTCCCCAGGGCGTTGATGGTGCGACGCAGACGACGCGCCTCGGCCGTGCCGATGGCCGCATCGGCGCAGGGACGACCGCCGAGTTGGCGCTGCGCATGTGGCGGGCGTACCAGCCATGGCCCGGCGTCTGGGTTGAGATCCCTGGCGTTGCGGATCGGCTGATCTTGTCGAGCGTCAGCCCGGCAGAGGGAGGCGCTCCGGTCGCTCCAGGAGTGCTCGAGCTGCGCGATGAGGCGCTGCTGCTTGGCCTTGCTGGGGGAACGATTCGCCTTGATCGCGTGACCCCCGCAGGTGGCAAGAGCATGACGGGAGGGGAGTTTGCGCGAGGGCGCCAAGGGGAACTCGCCGCCCGTGGGAGAATCGCAGAATGAAAGAGACAGCGGCAGCAGGGGGATCGCAGCGGCCTCTGAGCCTCTCTGATCTCAACGTGAATCAACTCGCGGCACGGGTCAGCGACCTCGGTGCCGAGTCGTATCGCGTCACTCAGGTTCTCGACGGCGCGTGGCGCTCCGTGGCTACCTCCTGGAGCGAGGTCACCACACTCGGAAAGCCGCTCCAAGAGTGCCTGGCGAACGAGATCCGCTTCAGCGCCTTTGATGAGGTCGAGCGACAAGAGGCCGAAGATGGCGCCACCACAAAGTTGCTGCTGACCCTCTCCGATGGCGCGAAGGTCGAGGCGGTACTGATGCGCTCTCCCGCCGATCCACGCCGAGGCTCAGGGCCGCGTGCGACCGTCTGCGTCTCTAGCCAGGCGGGATGTGCGGTTGGCTGCCCGTTCTGTGCCACGGGTGAACTCGGCTTCACCCGCAATCTCAGCGCCGGCGAGATCCAAGACCAGGTGCGCATCGCGCGCCAGATCCTCCGCACTGAGGAGCGCGAGCTGACCAACGTCGTCTACATGGGGATGGGGGAGCCACTGCAGAACATTGATGCCGTCTTTGCATCTATTGACGGCCTCACCGATCCAGCGCGGGGTGGGATCGGCCAGCGCCGTATCACCGTCTCCACTAGTGGTGTCGTTCCGGGGATTGAGCGACTCGCCAAGCAGCGCCCGCAGATCACCCTCGCCGTCTCGCTGCATGCGGCACGCAACCCGCTGCGCGATCTTCTTGTGCCACTCAATCGCAAGTGGCCAGTGGAGGCGGTGATTGCCGCTGCAGATGGACATTCGCGCGCAACGGGGCGCCGCACCACCTACGAGGTCACGATGATCGACGGCATCAATGACCGAGCGGAGGATTCAGCGGCAATCGCCTCACTGCTGCGGGGGAGCGGCGCGCATGTGAACTTGATCCCCATGAATGCCGTTGCGCATACCCCGTGGCAGGAGTCCACGCCGCAGCGCATCGAGCAGATCGCCAATCAACTTCGTGCCGCTGGTCTCACCGTGACCGTGCGTCGCAATCGCGGCCGCGAGGCGGGCGCTGCATGTGGGCAGCTCGCCGCCGAGAAGGCCGGCGCACCGACACCTATCGCCGTCGCCCGTCGACGCGAGTTGTTGGTAGCGGCAAGTGCCGCAGCCCTCCAAGGGCAGCGCACCGCACAGCCGATCGCGCCATCTGGCCCACTTGGCGGTGATGCATGAGCGGTGCGCGCATCGAGATCGCCGCGAGCATCTTGAACGCTGACCTCGGTGCGCTCCGCGAGGCGGTGCATGCGGCAGAGGCGGCGGGTGTCGACCGCATCCACCTCGACATCATGGATGGCCACTTCGTGCCGAACCTTACCTTCGGCCTTGCGACCGTTGAGGCGTTGCGCTCCGCAACGAAGTTGCCGTTCGATGCGCACCTAATGGTGCTCTCGCCGGGGCTCTGGGCGACACGTTACGTTGATGCGGGCTGCGAATCGGTCGCGATCCACGTCGAGGCGCCAGACCAGCATCGCGCGACGCTCGACGCGATTCGCGACAGCGGCGGTCGCGCCGGACTGGCACTTGACCCCGAGACGCCGATTGAGTCACTGGTTCCATTCCGCGAGCAGCTGGACTTCGCGCTCGTGATGACCGTGAAGTCAGGATTCGGCGGGCAGTCGTATCGCCCCGAGGCGGCAGCGCGCATGACCGCAATTCGAGCACTTGTTGGTGACCGAGATGGGCACCCCTTGCCACTCCATGTTGATGGCGGCATTAATGCGACAACTGCGGGAGGGGCCGCCAAGGCCGGGGCTGACCTACTAGTTGTTGGAAGTGCGCTCTTCTCGGCGCAGGGCTCCAGCGCAATGCGCGGGGCGGTTACAGCGATCCGGGAGTCGGCGACCCGTTAGGGTCGCGGTCGACCTAGGCGCCCTTGCTGGCCGTGCGACGGCAGCGGGTGCAGACCAGGACGCGCTTCGTGGTCGTTCCAACGGCAATTACGGTTGGCTGCAGGTTGGCGCGGAAGCGGCGGTGGGCTCGGACGCGGTTCATCCCGACCGACTGTGGGTTGAACCCCGCGATCGAATCCTTGCCGCAGAGGGTGCAGAAGCGAGCCATGTCTAATCTCCTTACGTGGTGGGGCTCCCAGTGGGACACGCCCGTCGTTCGTGCCGTATCGTAGCAGGTACGTCCGATGCCTTGCCCAGGCTCGGCCAAGGGAGGGAGCCCGCATGAAGCGTACTGAGCAGATCCAAGCGGTCGCAGGGGTCACCCTGAGATGAGCCGCAAGAGCTGGGACGGCGTCGAGCTGATGGCCGCCCTCCGATCGGGCCTCGACCGCCTGGAGAGCCGCGTCGAGGAGGTCAATGCCCTCAACGTCTTCCCCGTACCCGATGGCGACACGGGGACCAACATGCTGGCAACCTTGAAGGCCGCCATTGCTGAGGGCGACGCCTCGCTGGCAACCGGGGTCACCGCGATCGACGAGGTGAGCGCAGCGGTGGCACGTGGTGCCCTCCTTGGCGCACGGGGTAACTCTGGCGTCCTCCTCTCGCAGATCCTCCGTGGGCTCCCGCAGGCGGTCCGTGGTCGCCAGCGCGCCCGGGCCACCGAGATTGCACAGTCGCTCTCGATCGGCGTGCTGCACGCCTACTCGGCGGTGGCAACGCCAACAGAGGGGACGATCCTCACCGTTGCCCGTGAGGTCGCCGCCGCAGCGATGAAAGAGTCGGAGGGTGCATCAGAGCTGCGTCCATTCCTCGAGAGCATCGCCGCTACGGCCCGCATCTCCGTTGAGAAGACACCAACCCTGTTGGCTGTTCTCCGTGAAGCCGGCGTCGTGGACTCGGGCGGCGCAGGGCTGCAACTCATTCTTGAAGGGATCGCCAATGTTCCTTCCGTTGCACCGTCACGCGGCACTGTTGAAGCGGAGCGTCGGAGTTCCACGCCCCCGTCCTCCAAGCCCGCTGTCGTTGCAGCGCCCGTCGCGTCGGCTCCTGCCGCCCCAACAGAGTTCGGCTACGAGACCGTCTTCATCCTGAGCTCGCCAACGACACCACTAGACCTTGCCGCCATTCGCGCCCACCTGGAGACGATCGGGGAGAGCGTGCTGGTTGCAGGCGACGAGGTGACCTGCAAAGTGCACGTGCATAACCTGCGACCCGACGAGGTGCTGGCATATGGGATCAGCCTCGGCGATGTGCGTGCCGTCACGATTGAGAATCTTGACCAGCAGAGCGCCGAGCGGGCGACTGGGCATGCCGCATTCAACCAATTGGCCGATGGACCCCTGACCGCCTCCCCACGCCCTGCAGCCGCTTCGCTTGGTCGCGGAACGTCGATCGTTGCCGTCGCTGCGGGAGCCGGCCTCGGCGACATCTTGCGTTCAGCGGGCGCGTCGCAGATCGTTCACGGTGGCCAGACAGAGAATCCCTCTGCCGCGGAGATCGCGTCGGCGATCGCCCATGCAGGCACCGAGTTCGTTGTCGTTCTGCCGAACAACAGCAACATCGTGTTGGCGGCACGCCAAGCGGCCGACCTCTCAGCGGCAAATGTCGTGGTCATTCCGACCCGCAATGCCGCCGAAGGGATTGCCGCCCTCCTCTCGTGGGACCCGTCACTGACGCTTGAGGAGCTTGTTCCACGCATGGAGTCGGCTCGCGCCGCTGCACGCACCTTCCGCGTCGTTGAGGCGGTGCGCGACGCCGTTGTTCGTGGTGTGCCGGTGAAGGCTGGTCAGATCATGGCGCTTGACCCAGTTGACGGGATCATCGCAACGGGGAGCAGCGACGTTGAGTCAATTGTCGCGGCGCTGGCTGGACAGTCGGCGGAGTTGATCACGCTCTACGTTGGCGCCGACGTCTCTGACGAGCAGGCCGCCGAATTTGTGAGCGCGGCGCGCGGTGCCATTGCTGGGGCCGAGGTTGACCTACAGCGTGGCGGCCAGCCAATCGAACGGGTGCTCGTGAGTTTGGAGTGACCGTCGACCCGGGCGAACTCCCACTGAAAGGGCTCGCCCTCCCTGGTGGCTCGAGCCTCCTTCGAGGCCTAGCAAAACTGGGTGTCACCACCGTTGCCGATCTACTCACCTACCTGCCGCGTCGCTATGAGGATCGCCGCGAAATCACGCCAATCGCTGAACTTGCCGGGGGGACCAGTGCCACGATCTCCGCGCGCGTGACCGATCTCCGCGTCGAGAAGACCTGGCGTCGCGGCGTACAGCGCACAATCGCGACGCTCGTTGACGACTCAGGCGCGGTCGATGCCATCTGGTATGGGCGACGGTTCATTGAGCGTCGACTCACGGTTGGAACGACCATTGTCGCTACCGGGCGCGTGAAGGCGATGGGATGGACGAAGCAACTGGAAGCCCCAGAGTTCAGCCCGGTTGGCGGGGGAGACCAGGTCAGCGCCGGTCGCATCGTTCCCATTTACCGACTAACTCGTGGCGTAACGGCGCTGAGCCTGCGTCGGGCGGTGCGGACGCTGCTCGACCAGTTCGGCGCCGACCTTGTTGATCCGCTGCCCGATTCGGTGCAGTCGCGAAACGCCCTTATGCCGCTCGCGCAGGCAATTGAGGCGCTGCACTGGCCAGAGGAGTTTGACCTTCGTGATGCGGCCCTGCGCCGCCTCGCCTTTGATGAGCTCCTCGCGGTGCAGATCGCGCTCGTGCATCGCAGTCGGCGGCGTGCCGGTGGCGGCGCATTCAACATCACGCCGACCGCGAGCGAGCGAACCACTATCGAATCGGCAATCTTGGGCGGACTCGGCGGTGCCTCATCAAAGAGCAAGACCCCGTGGACGGGTGATCAGCGGCGTGCGATTGACGAGATCCTTGCCGACCTTGCGACGGGGTCGCCGATGCTGCGCCTCCTGCAGGGCGATGTGGGCACCGGCAAGACCGCGGTCGCCTTCGTTGCCGCCGCAGCCACGGCGGCGGCTGGGCACCAGAGCGCCCTCTTAGCACCAACGGAACTGCTGGCTCGTCAGCACGCCGCGACGGCGATGCGACTCCTCGCCCCACTCGGCATTGAGGTGGCGCTGGTGTTGGGCGGAGCGCCCATCGCGGAACGCCGGGCGGCGCGCACAGCGGCCGCCAGTGGCCGCGCAGCACTGGTCATCGGCACGCACGCCCTCTTCGCCGAGGGGACGCAGTTCGCCTCACTCGGCCTGGTCATCGTTGACGAGCAGCACCGCTTCGGTGTGGAGGAGCGGGCGAAGCTTCTCTCTAAGGCATCACGCGAGCCACACCTGCTTCTCATGACCGCGACGCCGATCCCGCGCACCATCGCGCAGCTCCTCTACGCGGACGTCGCCTCGTCGGAGCTGCGAGAGCTCCCCGCGGGGCGTCAGCCGATCCGCACCGCGATCCGCACCAGCGCCGACCTGGAGCGTGTTTGGACCTTTATTGATGAAGAGGCAGAGGCTGGCCGACAAACCTTTGTGGTTGTCCCGCGCATTGCCGATGCCGAGGCAGGCGGTGAACCAGAGCAGGGGACCGCCTTCGATGACGATATCGACGAGGGTGGTGCAACGGGCGTTGAGGCCCAGGCGGAGCTGCTTCGCGAGCGCCTCCCGCATCGTCGTATCGGCGTTGTTCATGGGCAGCAGCGTGCCGCAGAACGTACCGTCGCCATGCAGGCATTTGTTGCTGGCGAAACCGACGTGCTCGTCGGCACCACGGTGATTGAGGTGGGCGTCGACGTGCCAGCCGCCAGTGTGATGGTGATCCTCGAGGCGGAGCGTTTCGGCTTGGCGACCCTGCATCAGTTGCGCGGCCGTGTTGGCCGCGGTGGCGACAAAGGGTGGTGCATTCTGGTGAGCGATAGCGATGACGAGGTAGCCGCTGCGCGGCTTCAGGCGATCGAGTCAACTCGTGATGGCTTCCTGCTTGCAGAGCAAGACATCGCGCTGCGTGGGGAGGGGAGTGTGCTCGGAACCTCACAGAGCGGTCTCCCACCGTTGCGCATTGCAACGCTGGCCCGCGCCGAAGATCGAGCTCTCGCCCTTGTGGCGCGAACGGAGGCTGAGCGACTGCTTGATCAGCGCGGCGAGGCAGAGGGCGAGGCGGCGCTGATCGTTCAGTCGTATGCACGCGGCTGGCCGATTGGGCGGGCGACGGGCGCGGCGCTTACCGAGAGCGCGCCGGTATGACCGCCCAGGGAGGCACCCTCCGAATCATTGCGGGCGACCATCGTGGCCGACGCATTGCGGTACCTCCAGCCGGTACCCGACCGATGACTGACCGAGTGCGCGAGTCACTCTTTGCGGTGCTTGAGCCGCGAATCGTTGGGGCGAGATTCGCCGATCTTTGCGCGGGAAGTGGTGCGGTCGGCATTGAGGCGCTGAGCCGTGGCGCTGTTCACGCGCTGTTCGTTGAGCGCTCACGCGATGTCGTGGCAATCATTCAAGCGAATCTGGTGACACTCAAGCTGACCGAACGAGCAACCCTCCAGGGCGCTGATGCCTTGGTCGCCCTTGAGGCACCAGGCGCCACCTTCGATCTGATCGTTGCCGATCCCCCCTACGACGATGCCGCGCTGGCGGAGGGGATTCTGGCACGCTGCGCAGCGCCTGGTGGCCCGCTCGCCGACGAGGGGCTCCTTGCGCTCACTGGGCGCACACGACCGGGTGACCTACCCCGAGCGCTCCCTGAGGGACTACGATGTGTGCGAACGCTGATCTACGGCGACAGCTGCGTAGATCTGTTGGAACACATCAGCACAACGTGATCGGAGGTTGGCAATGAGTGAACGAGTGGCGCTCTACCCGGGCAGTTTCGATCCTGTGACGTTCGGCCACATCGACCTGATCCGTCGCAGCCTGGCGATCGCTGATCGCCTCGTCGTTGCGATCCTGCCGAACTCCGATAAAGAGGCACTCCTCACCCTTGAGGAGCGCACCGCTCTCCTACGGAGCGTGATCGACGCGGAGCTCGGCGCTGCAAGCCCACGGGTCCAGATTCTCTCCGCATCGAATCTCGCCGTTCGTGTGGCTGCCGATGCCGGTGCAACCCTGATCATTCGTGGTCTCCGCGCCGGCTCCGACTTTGAGGCCGAACTCCGTATGGCGCACGCGAACCGACTGCTCGCGCCAGAGATCGAAACCGCCTTCTTGATGACGGCGCCTGAACACGCCTCAACCTCAAGCCGTCTCGTTCGCGAGGTGGCGCGCTATGGCGGACCGCTCGACCGACTGGTGCCCGCCGCCGTGGTCCCGGTTCTCACTGCCGCTGCACGACGACGAACGTCAAAGGCGTAACCGGTGGAGAGCGATTCGGCGGCGTTGGTGCCGCCCCTCTATCCCGTTGATCTCTCGCCACTCCTCGCCGAATCGTCGGGGGGTACCTTCACCCTGGAACTATTTACGGTCGAGGATCGGCTCGGCGATGAGTACTTCAAGGCTGCAGTCCAGGTTCGAATTGACCGAACGAATCGCGGCGTGCGCATTGTTGGAACCGTGCGCGGCAGCCAGGAGGGAGCCTGCGGGCGCTGCCTCGCCCCCGCCACCGCGCAGCTGAGCGCCCCAATCGACGAGGAGGCGCTCGAGTCTCGGCATGCGACGGAGGGCGCCCTTCTGATCGGCAAGGGGAACAGCGTCGACGTTGGTCACCTCGCTATGGAGGCGCTCGACCTCACACGTCGCCTGGTGCTGCTCTGCACGCCGCCCTGCCCAGAGCGCTGCGGTCTCTGCGGAGCGGACCATCCTGCCAGCGCCTGCCCTGAGCGGGGTCTAGACCCTCGTTTGGCTGGCCTTGCGGCCCTCCTCCCCCCTGAAGGGGACGAAGGCGCGCCGATCGGGTAGGATTCCCCTCCAAGGCGCGCCCGGTCGGGCGCCAACGAGCGAGGTCAAAAAACATGGGCGTACCTAAACGGAAGAAGTCGCACGCACGTCAGGGTGACCGACGTTCGCACCATGCCTTGACGCTCCCATCCATGGATCGCTGCCCACAGTGCAACGCCGTCAAGCGTGCGCACCATGCCTGCCTAGAGTGCGGAACCTATCGCGGCCGCGAGGTCATCCGCCGACCTGCGCCGGACGCGGACGTCGCCGACGCCTAACTCGCAATGAGCGCGTCGGGCGGCACTGTCCGCCTCGCCCTCGATGCAATGGGTGGCGACCACGGTCCCACCGAAGTTGTTCCTGGCGGCCTGCGATGGGCCAAAGAGAATCCCACCGACCACCTCACCCTCGTCGGTGATGAGCAGGTCATTCGCACCATTGCTGGCGGTGAACTACCCGCCAACGTCTCCATCGTTCACGGCCCAGGCGTGATCACCATGGAAGAGAACCCTGCGAACGCTGTACGCGAACGTAAAGACGCATCGATGGTCGTCGCGGCAACACTCGTACGCGACAAGCTCGCCGACGCCGTCGTCACCGCGGGCCACACCGGCGCTGGCATGGCTGCAGGCGTGTTGATCATCGGCCGCATCAAAGGGGTGATCCGACCGGCCATCGCCGTGCAGTTCCTCTTGCGCGAGAAGCCGCTCCTGCTGCTCGATGTCGGCGCGAACCCAGACTCAACCCCAGAGAATCTGTATCAGTACGCGCATATGGGCCAGATCTTCTCGGAGCGCGTCCTTGGCGTTGTTAATCCGCGCGTGGCACTCCTCTCTATCGGTGAGGAGAAGGGGAAGGGCGATCTGCGTATCCAACGCGCCACCGAGCTCCTTGATCAGTCGTCGCTCAACTTCACGGGAAATGTTGAGGGTCGCCACCTTGCCGCCGATGAGGCCGATGTGGTGGTCTGCGATGCAGTGCTCGGCAACGTTGCGATCAAACTTGTTGAAGGGGTAACGACCACCATCACCGATATGTTCCGCGCAGAATTTCGCCGCCTCCCATTCGGCCCCATCGCCGCGCTGTTGATGCGCGGTTCGATCGCGCGCATTCGCACTCAGCTCGACTACGAACGGGTTGGCGCAGCAATCCTCTTAGGGGTGCAGGGGACCGTGGCGATCACGCATGGCCGCGCCCGTTCGCGCATGGTCTATTTCGCCTGCGCAACGGCGGCACGAGCGGTGCGCGAGCGTGTCACCGAGCAGATCGCTTCGTCGATCGCGGAGAACACGATTGCCGCCCCCGACGGTCTCCCTGTCGGACCGGCGTAAGGTGGCAACGCGGCGAGCTCCGGCTGCGCCAAAGGATGCAGCGGCGCGTGCCCATACGGCGGGTCGACGCGATGCGCTCACCGCCCTCTATGAGTCGGACTTTGGGATGCGTACGGCGCTGGCGGTACTGGAGCGTCGCGTCGCGGCAGGGGACATGGACGAGGAGACCCTCGTCTGGTCCCGACCACTTCTTGAGGTCGTGGAGGCGAATCGTCCGCATATCGATGCCGCAATTGAGCGCCTCGCCACCGCCTTCCCCCTTGCCACCATGGCCCGAATTGACCGTTCTCTCCTCCGGTGCGGCCTAGGGGAGGTGATACACTCCCGCACGGCGGCGCCGACCGAGGCGATCGCTGCGTGGACCTCACTCGCCCGCACGTATAGCGGCGAACCGGCCCGCAAACTGGTCAACGGCGTACTCGGCACCGCGCTTCGCGAGGTTGCCGCTACGGCGGAGATAGACGGAGGGAGTAACTCATGAGCGACAAGGATCAGATCTTCCAGGAGCTCCAGAGCTACATCGTTGAGCAGCTCGGCGTTGAGAAGGAGAAGGTAAAGCCTGAGGCCGCCTTCATCGAAGACCTCAATGCAGACTCCCTCGACCTTGTTGAGTTTGCGATGGGCCTCGAAGAGAAGTTCGGCGTGACCATTGCGGACGAAGAGCTCGGCAAGATCAAGACCGTTCAGGACGCCGTCGACGCCATCATCGAGAAAAAGGCCTGAGATGGGGCGGCCCCTTGGCCGCCGGCGTGAGGCGCGAGCCTTGCGCGGTGCAGCCAGTGGGGCGTGCCACCACTCACCACGATGACGCTCGTAGTGGCGCCACTGTCGATGACCCCAGCACAACGTGAACGCCTCGACATCCCGGCAGGGGGCGAGGCGCTCGTAGAGTTGGCCCTCACACACCCTTCGCGCCGCCACCAGGATGGGGCGGGTGCCGACAATGAGCGCCTTGAGTTTCTCGGCGATGCCATTCTCGGCGCCGTCGTCGCCGCCCGACTCTATGCCGACGACGCCGCAGCCGAGGAGGGGGACCTCTCTGAGCGCCGCGCCGCCGTTGTCTCACGCACCGCACTTGCAGAGGTTGCCCTGCGCATCGGCATCGACGAGGTGCTGATGCTCGGCGAGGGCGAGGCATCGCGCGGCGGGGCACGCCGGCCAGCGGCACTCGCCGCGGCATTTGAGGCTCTTATCGGCGCGATCTACCTGAGCCACGGTTTCGCCGCTGCCACAACATTCATTGAACGGCACATGAGTGCTGAGCTTGCAGCGCCGCGCGCAGCGCTCGGCAAGGGGATCAAGACCCTGCTGCAGGAGTGGACCCAGGCACGTAACGGCTCACTTCCGCGATACGACGTCGTTGCCACCACAGGTCCCGAACACGACCGCACCTATGAATGTGTCGTGCGCGTCGACGGCAGCGAGGTAGCGCGCGGATCGGGGCCAAGCCGTCGTGCCGCCGAAGCCGCCGCTGCCGAAGCCGCTATTGACCTGCTCGGCATCACCGCCGGAGGCACAAAGTGAGCCGACTACGACTCCGCGAGGTGCGATTGAGCGGCTTCAAGACCTTCGCCGACAAGACGACCATCGCCTTCACCCCAGGGATCACCGCAATCGTTGGACCAAACGGGAGCGGCAAGTCCAACGTCGTCGACGCCCTGCGCTGGGCGCTCGGTGAGGCGGGCCGCGGTATTCGTTCGAAGCGTGTGGAAGAGGTCATCTTTGCGGGTTCAGAGAAGCGCCGCCCTCTCGGCCTCGCCGAGGTATCACTCTCCATCGCTAATGAGGATGGGCTCTTTGATCTCCCATTCACCGAGATTGAAATCGCCCGCCGCGCCGATCGTGGCGGCGGCCAGGAGTACCTGCTCAATCGCGAGAAGATTCGCCTTCGCGATCTCAACGAGCTCCTCGATGGTGCTGGCCTCGCCGAGAACGGCCTCCTCTTCATCGGCCAGGGTGCCGTTGACCAGGCGCTGAGCCTCAAGGCGGAGGAGCGCCGCGCGCTCGTCGAAGAGTTCGCCGGGACCGCGCGCCACGAGCGACGCCGTGCACGAGCCGAAACCGAGATGAAAGAGGCGATCGACAATCGCGCCCGCGTCGAAGAGATCCTTGGCACCCTCCGCCCACAAGAGCGCCGCCTCGCGACGCTCGCAAAGCAGGAGGCCGGTCGCGAAGAGCTGCTGACCGAAGCGGTCGAGCGCATCGCTGCGCTGGGTGCGGCACGCGGCGCCTGGATCGCCTCGCGACGAGTACGCATCGGCGGCCAGCTCTCAACGGTGACGAGCGAGCTGCAGTCCATTCGCGAGCAGCTGCGCAACGCCGACGAAGAGGCCCACCGTCGCCGCGAGCGCCTCGGGCTTGCCCGCACCGATCTTGACGTGGCTCGTCGTGCCCTTGAAGCAGCCCGCGAGGCGCGTGAATCTGCTGAGCGTGCCCATGCGCGCGTTGAGGCCGAGTCGACCGCCCTGTCGCGTGATGTGGAACGCATTGCGTCGGAGGTTGCCGTCGCTGAGTCGGAGATCGCATCAGTTGAAGCACTGCGTGCCGCCGCGGCACCCGCCGTTGATGCTGAAGCGGTTGCCGCACTCGAAATCCTAGATGCCGACCTCTCTGCTGCACGCCGCGAGCTTGAGGCGCTCACCGACGGCACCGGGGCAAGTGGGAGCGATTCAGCGGTGCGCGCCCAGCGCTCACGAGAGGTGGAGCGCGCCGATCTCACCGCCCGTCTTGAACGACTGCAAGCTGAACGCACGGCCGTTACCACAGATGGCGCAAGCGAAGATCCATCCGCTGCCGAGAGCGTTCTCATCCTCGCCGCGACTGCCGCGAGCGATGCCGCGGCCCGTCTCGCCGCTGCGTCCCGTGAACTTGCTGAAGCAGAGTCAGGCGCCGCCGCCGCCCGTGCAACCGTTGGCGAGAGCGAACGTGCCGCTCGCGCCGCAGAGGCGGAGGCCGCCTCACTCTCCGGTCGACTCACCGCACTGGAGACGCGTCGAGCAGCGCTGCAAGAGCGCGCACTCTCCAAGGCGGCGCATGCCATTGGTGGTCGAAGCCTGCTCGCGGGTGTTGAACTTCGTGAAGAGGGGCGCACCGCAGTCCTCGCCGCCCTTGGTGCGTTGGCACGAGGCTTCGTTGTTGATCAGCGTGGTGCAAGCCTGCTTGATGATGAGCAGGGGGCACTCCTTATTGATGGCGCTGATGCGATTGGCGCAACGGCACACCCAACGCTTCCATCTCTCAGCAGCGAACTTGTCAGCGATCCAGATGGACTACTTGGGCGACTCCTCGCCAGTGTCTTTGTTGCACCAAGCGTTGCCGCTGCACTGAGCGCCCTCGCCGATCTTCCGCTCGGCGGCACGATCGTGACGCGCGCTGGCGCCGTGGTGCGCCACGGTGGTGTCGTCATTCGTGAGACGGAGCCAGAGGATGCCCTCGTTGACTCAGAGATCAGTCGTGCCGCCGCCGCAACGGAGCGGCTGCGCGCCACAGCGGCAGCCCTGCGAAGTGAGGCCACCGTGGGGGCGGGCACCCTCACGTCAGCGGAGTCACGACTCACGCAGGGGCGCGACGCCGAGGTGAGCACACGTGCAGCGCTTCGGGCTGCCGAATCGGCACGCGCAGAGGCTGAGCGCCGCCGCGATGCGGTCCGCCGAAGCACTTCGGAGCGGGCCGAGCGTATCGGCAGGCTCGACGCCGCCGTGACGGCAGCACAGGCGAGGCTGAATGAGATTGCCCTCACCCCGGAGCAAGCGGTTGCCACCGACGCTGCGACGCAGTGGCGATCCCGCGTTGAAGAGCTGACCGCCCGCCGCGCCGATCTGGCCACCGCCGTCGAGACAGACCGAGCGGCGCTGCGCACCTGGGAGCTGGCGCGCGCACGTGGAGATGCCACCGTTGCCAGCGCATCTGCGCGGATCACCCGAGCCGCAGAGGAGCGTGGTGCGCTTGAGACGCGCGTCGCGAATCTGCGCGCCCAGCTTGCCGAACAGGCTGGCCTCGCCACCGCAGCCCGCGCCGCCGCAACGCAGCGTGAAGAGGGGGTGCAGGCCAAGGCGGCCCTGCAGGTTGAAATCGAGAGCGAGATCGCGACAGACGAAGAGGCGAAGCGCGGCCTCCGCTCCCGCGAGCAGCATCTCGATGAGGCTCTGCGCCCGCTCGAGCGCGATGCTCAGGCGGTTGAGTTTGAGCGTGAGCGGTTCATTGAGGAGTTGAGTGGTGACCTCGCCGCATTTGGTCGCCGCCTCTCTGAAGATGCTCGCCTGGCCGCCGGAATCCCGGCTGCACTCCGCACCAGTGCGACAGCCGATGATGCTGAGATTCCTGCCGAGGGAGACACCGCTGCTCGTGAAGGGCTCGCACGCCATCAGGCGGCAGCCCTTGCCGTCTACTGGGAGGGGCAGCACTCCTCCGTACCACTCGTTGCGCCGGACCCTGAAGAGTTGCGCGCCCTGGAGCGCCTGCGACGCAAGATCGGCCCACTTGAGGCTGGCGGTGCCAGCATTGTGATGGAGCACCAGGAGCTTCGCGCTCGACTCGAATCCCTCGAGGTGCAGACGCGCGATCTTGATGGTGCGATCGAGAAGGCCGCAACCCTGATGCGTGAGCTTGATCAGCTGGTTGAGTCAACCTTTACGGAGCAGTTCGCGGCACTGCAGACCACGTTCGCGTCGAATTTCCAACTCCTCTTCGGCGGTGGAGACGCACAGTTGCGCCTTGCCGATGATGGCGAGTCACGCCGACCCGGAGTGGAAATTGATGCACGCCCACCCCTCAAGCGTCGTCAGCAGCTCTCACTGCTCTCAGGTGGAGAGCGCGCGCTCACCGGCGTGGCGCTCCTGTTGGGGATGTTGGCGGTGCGACCACTTCCATTCGTCGTCCTCGATGAGGTTGATGCCGCGCTCGACGAGGCCAATGTGACCCGCTTCGGCGACGCGATTCGCGAGCTGAGTGAGCGCACCCAGGTTGTGGTGATTACGCATAACCGTGGCACGGTCGAAGTGGCCGACAGCCTCTGGGGCGTGACGGTCGGTGAAGATGCCGCAAGTCGTGTCTTCGGGTTACGACTTGATGAAGCGAAGCGCATTGCGGATCAGGCACGCGCTCAGCGCGAGGCGGCGCGTTGAAACTCGCCTTTTGGCGAAAGAGTTCACCTGAGGATGAGAAGCGTGTGGCTGAGACCACCACCCCAACCTCAAATCCTCTGGCAAAAGTGCTCCGCCGATTTACTGCTCCAGAACCTGACTGGCGCGAGATTGAAGAGGCACTCCTCGCCAGCGACGTGGGGCTCGTAGCGACCACCGCACTCATTCAAGCGGCGCGTGATGGCGATGGGGCCGGTGGGCGTGCTCGGGTGCGAGCGGCCGCACTCAGCCTACTCGGCGACGATTCGGCCAACCAGCACGATGAGGCTGACGTGGTGCTGCTGGTTGGAGTCAACGGGGTAGGGAAAACAACCACCGCCGCGAAGCTCGCCGCTCGGGCGAAAGGGGCTGGGCTCACACCCCTCCTCGTTGCTGCAGATACCTTCCGCGCAGCGGCGATTGACCAGCTACGCGCGCTCGGCGTACGCGAAGGGGTTGAGGTGGTCGAGGGGCGGCCAGGTGGCGATCCCGCCGCCGCAATTCACGATGCGCTGACCCTTGCCGCGGCGCGGGGCTTCACCCCCGTGATCATCGACACCGCGGGCCGTATGCAAACACGAACCGGGCTGATGGATGAGCTCACCAAGATTCGCCGAGTGGTGACGAAAGTCGCCCCCACACGCACGGTTGAGGTGTTGCTCGTCTTGGATGGCACCGCTGGGCAGAATGGCCTTGCCCAGGCGCGTGGTTTTGATGCGTCGGCGGGGATCGATGGCATCGTCTTGACGAAGCTCGATAGCGGTGCTCGCGGCGGTGTGGCGCTGGCGGTTCGACGCGAGCTTGGTCTGCCGATTCGTTGGATTGGAACGGGGGAGCGCGCAACCGATCTGGTTCCATTCGCCGCCGAGGCGTATGTCGATGGGCTGCTAGGAGCGCCGACGAACCCCTGAGACAGGAATCTGCGAGAGCGACTGGATCCTGCCGAGGCGAGAGGTAGCGACAAAGAGGCCGACGGCAATAGAGGCACCGCCGCCAACGACGAGCGCAGCGCCACTCCCGGCGACGGAGCTGCCGATCACGCCACCGATAACGATCCCCAGCAGGCGACCGAGGATTCCGATGCCATCATTCGCGGCATTGGCGCGCCCCTGGAAGGCGGCTGGTAGAACTCGCCCACGGATGGCCGCCTGGTTCGCCTCCCAGACTGTTTCAAACCCGTCGCTCAGGAGCTGGTGGCCGATGAGCATCGTGAAGCCGATGAGTGTTGGCCCAGGCGCGAGCGGCACAAGGATCAAGCCAAATCCCACGATCGCCAAGCTGACGGAGATCGCTCGCCCAACGCCGAGGAGTCGAGAGATCCGTTCGGTGAGCGTTCCGCCGAGGAAGGCGGCGATGCCACCAGTAGCGATCACCAGGCCAATCGCCTCTGGTCCGAGCCCAAGGCCATGAGTGACGTAGAGCAGATACGAGGATCGGAAGAGTCCAAAGTAGAGTCCGATCACAAACGTCGCGATAAGGAGCGGTCGCATGAGCACCACGGACCACGTTTTCTGCAGGCCATCAAAGAGTTCGCGGCGGAAGCTCAGCCGCGCAGATACTGGCGGCAGTTTTGGCTCTGCCACACGGAGGAACCCAATCAGCACCGCCGAGACGATGTAGGTCGCAGCATCGATGCCGATGGCGGCTGGCCCTCCGAACGCACCGATCAGGAGTCCCGCCGAACCAAATCCGAAGAACTCAGCGGCACCACGGATGGCCATCGTGCGCGCAAGGACAGCGCGCAGCGAGGGCGAGTTCACGAGTCCAGCAACGTAACTGCGTTCGGCGATATCAAACGTTGTGGTGCACATGCCACTGAGTGCGCTCACCGCAATGAGGTGGGGGAGGGTTACCCCGCCGAAGAGACCAGCAGCGAGCGGGATTGATCCGAGCAGCAGCGCGCGCAGCAGGTCGGTGCCGATGAGGACGGGCTTGCGTGGGAGACGGTCGATCCACACTCCTGCGAACTGGCTCACGACCGCGCCCGCAATCAGGTCGACAGCGGCGAGCGCGGCCGCTTCAGCGGCGTTGATGCCAAGGCCGAGAATGGCGAGGAGGGGGAGGGCAGCCCTGGTGATGAACGAGCCGTAGGTGGAGACGGCCTGCGCACTGATCAGTACGTTGACGTCGCTCCGCACGAGCGGGGTTAGATCCTGGAGACCACCCCGCCTCTTGGGCGAACTTTTTCGAGCTGTCATCGCGCGAGCGTACACTCTGGGCATGTTTGACGCGCTCGGTAGCAGTCTTCGGGCCTCACTCCGCCGGCTTACGGGGAGTGGGCGCATCAGTGCCGCCGACCTTGAGGCCGGCCTTGCCGATATTCGCACCTCCCTGGTCGGCGCAGATGTTGCGATGCCAGTCGTTGCGCAGTTGCTGGAGCGGATCGGCGAGCGGGCGCGCGCGAGTGAGATCGTTGGCGGCCTCGGCGCTGGTGAGCGCATGCTGGGAATCCTGCACAGTGCGCTGACGGAAACGCTAGGCGGATCTGGTCGCGACCTCGACCTGCGCGAGCGACCAGCGACCATCCTGCTGCTCGGCTTGCAAGGTGCGGGCAAAACAACAACAGCAGCAAAGCTTGCCTACCGCTTGGCGAAAGATGGTCGACGACCGCTGCTCGTTGCCGCCGACCCACGTCGTCCGGCCGCAGCAGAGCAGCTCGCCACCTTGGCCGCCGCAATCAAGGTGCCAATGCATCGTGAACCGCTCGGTACCCCAGTGGCAGAGATCGGAACGCGTGCCCTCGCTGCGGCCCGGCGCCTCGGCCTTGACGTTGTCATCATCGACAGTTCAGGGCGCACCACTCTCGACGACGAGCTCCTGGAGGAGTTGCGCGTCCTTCGCGATGTGACAAAGCCACGGGAGCGACTCCTGGTGCTTGACGCGGCGACTGGCCAGTCAGCACTGACGATCGCCGAAGGCTTCAAGGCGGTGGCCGAGCCAACCGGGCTGATTCTCTCCAAGCTCGACGGCGATGCGCGTGGCGGTGCCGCACTCTCCATTGCCGGTGGGGCAGGGATTCCCGTCGTCTATGTGGGCACCGGCGAGCGCTCCGATGCGCTGGAGCGTTTCTATCCCGAGCGCATCGCCAACCGCATTCTCGACATGGGCGACCTTGCAACGCTTGCGGAGCGCGTTCGCGACGCCGAGGTTGGACCACTCGCGGCCCCAGATGCAGAGATCCGCGCGAACGCGGCAGAGGCTCGCGCACTGCGTGGCGGGATGACCTTCAACGACCTTCTCGGCCAACTCCGTCAGATGTCGTCGCTTGGACCGATCGGCCAGGTGGTCAAGATGATCCCCGGCATGGGCGGGATGGCCGAACAGGCCGAGGCCGCCGTTGCCAGCGGCGAGCTGAAGCGCACCGAGGCGATCATCCTCTCGATGACCCCCGCCGAACGGCGTGATCCGGCCCTCTTGACCCTGCCGCGACGCCGACGCATTGCCGCAGGGGCCGGCCGAGCCATTGAGGAGGTCAATCGGCTGGTAAAGCGCCTCGAGGAGATGCGCACCCTGATGCGACGCGCTGGCGGCGGCGACCCGAGCAGGCTGATGGGCGGCGGGGCGGGCCTCCCTGGCAAGCACGCGGGTGGACGGATCCCCCCGAAGGCGGCGAAGCGGGAGAAGCGTGCGAAAAAGGGCGGCAAACGGCGCTAGTTCACGGGGAGAGATGCGCCCGAGCCGCTGAGCGGCTAGGATTCACGGACTGACCCCCTGGCAACGCCAGGGCCACCAGCCGCTCCGGAAGGGGCGGCGCCTCGGAGGATGCATCAGGGATGAGTGTTCGGATCCGTTTGACCCGCGTGGGCGCATCTAAGCAGCCATCGTATCGCGTGGTTGCCACCGATCGCCGTTCGCCTCGAGATGGTCGCTCGCTAGAAATTCTTGGCCACTACAACCCACGCACCGAGCCGCTAACGCTGGTGTTGGATCTCGCCAAGGTTGATGCTTGGATCGCCAAGGGCGCACAGCCATCTGATGTTGTTGGCAAGTTGATTACGAAGGCGCGCGCTGGCGGAATCGCCATGGGCGGCAAGACGTTGGCGAAGGCTGCAACACCGGGCTACACCAAGCCTGGTACACGACCAGTTGTCGAAGAGGCAACGATCGTTGTTGAAGCTGCACCAGAGGCGGCTGTTGAAGCGGCCGCTGATGCTCCAGCCCCTGAGGCCGCTCCAACGGAAGATGCACCTGTCGCCGAAGCGGCACCGGTAGAGGAGGTCGCGGCTGTTGAGGCTGCACCTGTCGCCGAAGCGGCACCAGCAGAGGCGGCACCAGCCGCCGAGGAGGCGTAAGTGGCAGCAGCACAGCTTGTTGAGTACGTTGCGAAGTCCCTTGCCGACAATCCAGACGGCGTCAGCGTTGAAGTAGAAGAGGATGGCGACGCCATCATCTTGCGCCTTCTCGTCGACGAAGAGGATATGGGCCGCGTGATCGGACGCAACGGCAGCATTGCAAAGGCAATGCGCAGCCTGTTGAAGGTTGTCTCAAATCGCACCGGAGAGAACTACGTCCTCGAAATTGGCTGATGCAACGACGGACCTGCGCGTCGCGCAGGTGCGCGGCGTACGCGGTCTTGACGGCTCACTCCGGCTCGAAGTTCTGACGGACACTCCTGAACAGCGCTTCATCCCAGGCGCGCGTCTCTCTATCGAGAGCTCAGATCGTGTCCTCACTATTCTTGAAGTGACCCCAAGTTCTCCTGGCTTGTTCGTACGCTTCGGCGAGGTGCAGAGTCGACTCGCGGGTGAACGCCTCATTGGCGCATATCTCACGATTCCAGCCGCCCAGGTGCAGATCCCTTCGGACCGTGTGTTATGGGACGAAGTAATCGGGGTGACGGTGCGCGACCCTCAGGGCGAGGTGATTGGTGAGATCCGTGATCTCTATCGCGCCGGCGGCGCCGAGGTCTATGTCGTACAGACACCGGATGGCGGAGAGATTGACCTCCCAGCTGTTGCGTCGGTCATCGTGGAATTCGCGCCCCGAGATGGGCGCATCGTTGCGGATTTGACCGGCTCAGAGCTCACCGTTCGTGCGGCTAAGGCGCCGCAACGACGTGGGCCTCAGAAGACGCCTGGCAGCGTCGCCTCGCTACGTGCCGCAAAGGCATCACGCCGGCCGAAGCAGCGCGCCGCGAAGCCCCCGGCAGGTGATGCATGAGCGATGAGGTGCGCCCGACACTAAAGATCGATGTGATCTCACTCTTCCCTGAAACGATCATGGCGGCGCTCTCTGCGAGCATTCCAGCGCGCGCCCTTGAGCGCGGCCTGGCAACCCTCACCTGCCACGATCTCCGCACCTGGGGGATCGGGAAGCACCGCTCGGTTGACGATGAGCCGTATGGCGGCGGGGCAGGGATGCTCTTGCGGCCAGAACCGCTGGTTGAGGCGATCGATGCGCTGCGCGGCCCAGACTCCACCGTCATCCTCTTTGATGCGGGTGGCGAACGCCTCCGGCAGCCACGTGTTCGAGCGCTGGCGGCAGCCTCGCATCTGATCATCATCTGCGGCCGCTACGAAGGGGTGGACGACCGTGTTCGTGCCTATGTGGATCTCGAGCTGAGCATCGGCGACTTCGTCCTCTCCGGTGGTGAGCCGGCAGCGATCGTCCTCTGTGACGCAATCTTGCGCCTCGTCCCTGGCGCGATTGACGCCGCCTCGCTCTCCGAGGAGTCGTTCTCTGGGGAGCTCCTGGAGTACCCCCAGTTCACCCGCCCCGCCGAATTCCGTGGAGTGGGGGTCCCCGAGATCCTCCTCTCAGGGAATCACGCTGGGGTAGCCGCCTGGCGGCACGAGGAGGCGGTTCGCCGCACCCAGCGCCAGCGTCCTGACCTTGCCACGCCTACGAAGGGGAGCGAGGGGTCGTAAGGGGAGGCCCCAGGGGGGCTGTGCTATTCTCACCGCCCGCGCCGACAGGTTCTGTCGGCCACCACGGAGATTAATTATGGATCTGATCCGCACGCTGACCAATGCCCAGATGAAGAGCGATCTCCCGGAGATCAAGACCGGCGACACCGTCAAGGTGTCGGCAAAGGTCGTTGAAGGGAACCGAGAGCGCATTCAGGTATTCGAGGGCACCGTCATGCGCCTACGCGGCGGCGGGCTCGGCTTGAACATCACCGTACGACGCATCGCCTCAGGCGTTGGCGTCGAGCGAACCTTCAAGGTGCATAGCCCACGCATCGAGAAGATCGAAGTTGTTCGCCACGGTGTATCGAACCGGGCCCAGCTCTACTTCCTTCGTGACCGTGTTGGCAAGCAGTCGTCGCTCCGCGAGCGCCGCGATAGCGTCACCGACATTGCCAAGAACCAGGTCAAGGCCGCCGCAAAGAAGGCCATCAAGGACGAGGCTGACGCCGTGATCGCCGCAGCCGCCGCAGTGGCTGCAGCAGAAGTGGCCGCAGTAGCCGCTACCGCCGCCGCAGCCGTTGCTGCTGAAGAGGCCGCCGCCGCTGCAACTGCAGCCGAGGTCGTTGCAGAAGCCCCTGTCGCTGAAGCGCCAGTCGCTGAGACGCCAGTCGCAGAAGTTGCCACCGAAGAGAGCGCACCTGCAGAGGCGCCAGTCGCTGAGGAGACGGAGAAGGCTCCGGAGTGAGCGACCTGCGGCCCACGAGTGGCCGCACACTGCCAACTCGCGAACTTGAGCTACGCCACGGTCATCCTGAACGTGCCGTCATTGGCATCGATGAAGTAGGCCTCGCCCCGCTCGCTGGACCCGTCGTCGCCTGCGCCATCTTGATGCCTGCAGGGGATCCAATCCCCGGCGTTCGCGATTCGAAGATGTTGACGCCCGCACGTCGCGTGGTACTTGCACAGCAGATTCGAGAGGTTGCGATCGCCATCGGTATTGGCGCCGCATCTGCGCGAGAGGTGGAGCGCATTAATCCCCGTGCAGCATCGCACTGCGCCATGGCTCGCGCCGTAGCGCAGCTCTCCCGCAGAAGGGGAGCGGCGCCAGACTTTGCCCTCGTTGATGGGAGCAGCGCACGCGAGCTCCGCGACCTAATCGGGCCACATGCGACGGTCGTTCGCGGCGATCAGTCGGTCTACGCGATTGCCTGCGCCTCGATCGTCGCGAAGGTCCTTCGCGATAAGCTCATGGCTGAACTGGCACTGCGGTACCCTGGATACGGTTGGGAGTCCAATGTTGGCTATCCGGCCCCCGCGCACCTTGCAGCGCTTGATGCACTCGGCGTGACGCCCCATCATCGCCGCACCTACGCCCCGGTTGCAGCGCGCATCGGCCTCCTGCCGCGCAGCTAACTCTTTGCAGAACGCCACCGGTACGCCGTCGCTGTGAGCATGCTCTGGTGGCAACTAGTCGTTCGCAGCGGGCAATCGTCGGTCGTGAGGCCGAAGCGCTGGCGGCGCGCTCCCTGGTTCGCAGCGGCTGGGTGATCCTTTCGCGCAACCTTCGACTTGGGCGACTTGAGGTGGACCTGCTCGCGCGTGACCCGCGGGCCTCCCTCGTAGCCATCGAAGTGCGTCGCCGTGACTCCGTGGGCGCCGCTTCGCCGTCAGAGCTCCTGGGGGCACGAAAGATGCAGGCCCTGCGGCGGCAGCGCGTCTACCTCCCAGAGGGGTGCCGCATCGACCTCCTCCTCGTGCTCGGCAGCCCCGGACGCGAGCGGCTTCGCCTTGTTCGTGGGGTTGCCTAGGGGCTCCGCGCCTCGTGCTAGGATTCCCGAGCGTCCGAATCGGACGTCCGCCCCCGCAAGGGGTCGAAATACGCACGCGGAACAAGACGCCTCACTACGGTGGCCCTTCGGGGTCGTGACGGCGCCCCGCGGTGGAATAACCGTATAAGGAGAACTATGGCACCAGTAACCATGCGCGACCTTCTCGAGGTCGGAGCCCACTTCGGGCACCAGACACGCCGATGGAATCCCAAGATGGCGCCGTTTATCTACGCGCAGCGCAACGGGATCCATATCCTTGACCTCGCCAAGAGCGCGAAGCACCTGCAGATTGCCCTCGACGCCGTACGTGACGCGAGCGCAAACGGTGAGACGATTCTCTTCGTCGGCACCAAGAAGCAGGCGCAGGCTCCAATTCAGGAAGAGGCGACCCGCGCCGGTCAGCCATACGTGATCAAGCGCTGGCTCGGCGGCATGCTCACCAACTTCACGACAATTCGCAAGCGCCTCACCCTCATGGAGCAGCTTGAGGCACGAGAGCAGGCTGGCGAGTTCGACATCATGTCGAAGAAGGAGGCCTCCAAGCTTGGCGACAAGCTAGAGAAGCTTCGCGGAGCGCTCGGCGGCATGCGCCGTCTGCGCAAGGCCCCAGGGATGGTCTTCATCATTGACCCGAGCCGCGAAACCCTCGCTGCGATTGAAGCGAACAAGCTCGGGATCCCTGTTGTCGGCACCGCCGACACCAACGTTAACCCTGATCTACTCACCTATCCGATCCCAGTGAACGACGACGCGATCAAGTGCATTCGCTTGATCTGCACCGCCGTCGCTGATGCGGTGATCGAAGGCGCTGCGATCCGCGCCGCACGTTTGCCTGAGCTTGAGGCGCAAGAGGCCGCAGCAGCTGCCGCAGAAAACGCCGCTGACGCCCCTGAGGCATCCGATGTCCAGGACGATCTCGTTGCTGCGCTGAGTGCCACCGGCACGTTGAGCTTCTCGCCTGACGAGGAGCCAGCACCCGCCGTCGACACCACCCCAGCAGTGTAAGGAGGCCACCATGGCGATTAGCGCAGAGGCGGTACGAGACCTACGCGAGCGCACGGGCGCTGGAATGATGGATTGCAAGCGCGCACTCGAAGAGTGCGGCGGCGACGTTGAGAAGGCCGTCCTGGCACTTCGTGAGGCTGGCCTTGCCGCCGCTGCGAAGAAGGCTGGCCGAGATGCACGCGAGGGACTCGTCTCTTCGTACATCCATACCGGCGGCCGCGTCGGCGTGCTTCTTGAGATCAACTGCGAGACTGACTTCGTGGCGCGCAATGAGCAGTTCCAGAAGTTGGTGAAAGACATCGCGATGCAGATCGCAGGCCTTCATCCGCTCTATGTGAGCCAGGAGCAGATCCCTGCCGCTGCACTCGAAGCGAAGCGCACCGCTCTCCTCGAGGATGAGGCGCTCGCCAAGAAGCCAGAGGCGATTCGCGCCCAGATCGTTGAGGGGCAGCTGCGCAAGTGGTTCGAAGAGGTCTGCCTTCTTGATCAGCCATTCCGCGACGGCGATGAGACAGTTGGTCAGCTGATTACGAACGCGATTGCCACGATTGGTGAGAACATCCGAGTACGGCGCTTTGTGCGCTACGCACTCGGCGAGGAGCTGTAGGCCCCACATGATTGGGGCGGTGGAGGCGGCATGACCGAAACCACACGCTATCAGCGAATTCTGCTGAAGCTCTCCGGGGAGGCACTCCTCGGGAAGCTTGAGTACGGCGTTGATCCTGAAGTTGTTGCATTCGTGGCTGAGCAGGTGAAAGCCGTTACGGCGCTCGGTGTGCAGGTCGGCATCGTGGTCGGCGGCGGGAACATCTTCCGTGGCATGGCCGCGGCAACCGCTACTGGCATGGATCGCGCGACCGCGGACTACATTGGCATGCTCGCGACGGCGATGAACGGCCTCGCCCTCCAAGATGCGCTTGAGCGCGCAGGCGTGCCAACGCGAGTGATGACCGCCATTGACATGAACGAGGTTGCCGAGCCGTACATCCGCCGACGTGCCGTGCGGCACCTTGAGAAGGGGCGGGTGGGCGTCTTTGTGGCCGGAACAGGAAACCCGTACTTCACCACCGACACGGCTGCTGCGCTGCGTGCGGTTGAGATTGGCGCCCAGGTCGTGTTGAAGGCTACCAAGGTCGACGGCGTCTACGACAAGGATCCTGTGAAGCATCCCGACGCGAAGCGTTACCCAGCGATCACCTACGGGCAGGTGCTGGTTGATGGGCTCCGCGTCCTCGACGCCGCCGCCGTCTCGCTCTGCATGGAGAATGACCTGCCGATCGTGGTCTTTGACCTCGACGCCCATGAGAACATTCTGAAGGCGGTGCGCGGCGAGAAGGTCGGCACCCTGATCAGTAAAGGGGGTACGCGATGAGCGGCACGGCAACTGAGCGCATGACCAAGGCGGTCGAAGCATTGGGTAAAGATCTCGGCGGCTTCCGCACCGGGCGCGCCAGCGCGTCGCTCGTTGAGCGCGTGACTGTTGAGCACTACGGCGCGATGACGCCACTCAATCAGATGGCCGGTATCAGCGTTCCAGAGAACACCCTGCTGGTGATTCAGCCGTGGGATAAGAGTGCGATCCCTGTGATTGAGAAGGCGCTGAACAATGCCCAACTCGGCATGACCCCTGCAGTTGATGGCGGCGTCATCCGACTCCGCGTTCCTGCAATGACTGAGGAGCGCCGCAAGGACCTCGTGAAGCAGATGGGGAAGCGGGCCGAAGAGGCGCGCGTTGAG
>JBAXLC010000004.1:0-23631 GCA_037135015.1 bacterium
CGGCGGTGATTCCCTTACCGAGGGAGGAGGTGACGCCACCGGTGACGAACACGAACTTCGTCGCCATTGGTCGCTCTCCCTCCATCACTCAAGGTGGGGCGCTCGGGGTTTCCCCGAACGAGCCTGACGGAGTCTATCGCAGGCGGCGGCGGAATGGGGAGGTCGTTTGTCGCCCTGCCCAGATACCCAAGAGAATGAGCGCGCCGCCGAACGCCTGAATCGGCGCAGGGGCCTCGCTGAGCACGATGGCTGAGACGATGACGGCGAGGAATGGCACCAACAGCTGAAAGCTGGAGACCCGCGAGACGCCGACGATCGGCACTGCGGTGAAGTACAAGACGTTGGCGAGGCTACTGGATCCGAGCGTGGCGAAGACCAGGCCGAAGATTGCAGCTGGCGGGGGCGCAGCGAGCTCGTTGAACTGCCCAGCGGCAATCGCAGAGATGAAGAGTGCTCCGCCGCCGAAGATCATGCTCCAGGCGGTCCACGCAATGGCACCAACACGTGGGATGACGCGCGCTCCGGCAAGCAGATAGACCGCCCAGCAGACGGCGGCGCCAAGCGTCATCAGCACACCGGTCGTCTCGCCACCAAACGCGCCCGCCCCCTCACCAAGGGCAACGGCGACAACGCCAGCGAAGGCGATGATTCCACCGACCGCCACTGCAGGCTTCAGTGGATCGATGCGCAGCAGTGAGGCGAGGATGGCGGTGAGGAACGGCGTAGCGGCAATAAGGAGTGCACTCGTCCCTGCATTAATGGTGCCGAACGCACCAGCCCAAAGAAGTTGATAGATCCCTTGCCCAATCACGCCAAAGAGTGCGGCGGCGAGCAGATCCTGGCGCGCCATGCGGAAGTTTGCGCCGCGCATGGCGGCCCAACCGAGCACCAAGATTCCAGCCGCAGTGATGCGAATGGCAGAGAACGGCAGCACGGGCCAGACCAACACTGCCGACTTAACGACGGTGAAGTTGATCGCCCACGTCGCCATGGCAATAAGCACGCCGATTTCGGCGACGGCGCGGCCGCTCAGCGGGGCGCGGCTCACGAGGCGGTGTTTCGGTCGAGATACCCCTTCTCACGGGCACGATCGATCCCTGCCACAAAGAGGCGTGGCGAGATGAGCCAAATCACAACGGTTCCTGCGGCGAGAATGAGGAGAAGCTCGTTGGTAGGCATGCTGCCGAGGATACCTGTTGAGGTCGTGCCGAGGAGTGCGCGGCGCAGCCCCTCGATCCACCAGGTGATCGGCAGTGCCGCCGCAATGTTTTGCACGGGCCCTGGGAGCACTTCAAGCGGAAAGATCGCACCGCAGAGCAGAAAGACGGTCGATGAGACGGCCTGCGGATAGGCCCACGCATCATTGCGCAGTTGCACACAGACCCCGCCGAGCACGATCCCGAGCCCAACAACAGAGAGGAGTCCGAGCGGCAGCACCGCTGCAAGAAGGAGCAGGTCGGGTCCGCCAGCGCGCATCGGCACGCCGAGCAGCATCCCTGCACCGATCACGATGAGGGCACTGAATCCGGCGATGCTCGCCTTCACCAACGAGCGACCAATGGATACAGGGAGGAGCGACGACGGCGTCGCAAAGATGTACCGAATGGTGCGATAGCGCTCGCGGTCGTCGAGAAGCGCATGCGTTGGACCTTCAAGTGCTGCGCTAACAATTTGGAAGACGGCCTGACCAATCACGACGAACCCGATCGTCGCAACGTTCAGCGTTCCACCAATACTCAGAACGGCGAGAAAGAGCCCAAGAAACGCGAGTGGCCGAACGATAAGGAAGGCGGCGAGATAGATCGGCTCCGCCCAGTTCCCCTCAATCGCCCAGGCAAGTCGTGCTGAGGCGACGAGTGAGCGCGCCGCATCGGCGGCGCCGCCGCGCAGCGGGCCGAACGGTCGCACCTCTGGTGCAGAACCTGCACTAATCGGCACGCGCTAACAACTTTCCGTCGGCACGACCGACGCGCTCGATATAGGCGAGCAGCACTCGTCCAAGTACGCCGAAGGCGATCGTCATCACCAGCAGAATCAGCAGCTCCACGCCAACGGGCAAGATGCCCGTCGCGGCGAGTTGGGGCACCGCGACCTGGCGCAGCGCATCAATCGCCGGGGCGAGCGGCAAGATGCCGAGCGCGACCACCCCTGCGGTACCCATTGAACGTACTGGTGCGTAGACGCCGCCGAGCAGCTGCATCGGCTCATTCAGGAGGCTGCCGAGATGGTCCGCCTCACGACCTGAGATCAGGAAGACCGAGGAGAGGCAGACACCGAGTGAATACATCGCCGCCACCCCCGCCAGAATGACCAGCGCGAGCAGGAGCGGGTCAGCGACCTGGTACTTCGCTCCGAAGAGAAGCACGCCGGCCGCGGTGATGATCACGGCGCGGATGACCACGCCAAGGGCACCGCCGATCGCCATGCCGAGCGCAATCGCCCCAAGGCCGACGGGGGCGGTGATATAGAGGAGAAGGTTTCCCGAGTCGCGCTCCCAATGAAACTGCGCCCCCATCATCCAGACCACGGAGATCCAGAAGGAGAGGAGCGCCGTTGCCAGGATCGTGGAGCCGATCCAGGCCTCATCGACACCACGCGAGCGGAGCAGGAAGACGATGGAGCACATGCCAAGAATCGGGAAGACCAGATCAAAGAAGAGCCATGATGGCTCGCGTGCCGCACCGATCACGCGCGGGTAGGCGCGCGCTAGCACCGAGACGAAGGCGTGACGGATTCGGCGACCTAGGCTCCAGGTTGTCTCTTGATGAATGCGCGCGATGAGTGCGGTGGCCTCGGCGCCGACAACGCTGTTACCCATTGCTCGTCTCATCAGATTCACTGATCCCGCGACCGACAAGTTGCACAAAGACCTCTTCAAGGGTTGGTTCACTCTTCGAGATCTCTCGTAGGTGCGCACCGCTTGCAGCGAGCGCACTGATCACACCGCCGAGCGCGGCGTCTTCCTTCAGGCCGATTGCGAGTCGTAGCATCGGTGAACCAACGCCAGAAGTATCGCTGCCGTCAGCATCTCGCGCCGCGACCGAGATCACGCCAGGGAGGGCGCGAAGTGCATCCATGGACATCGCTGCTGGCAGAGCATCAATGCCAACGATGAAGAGTGCATCTTTTTGCACCATGCGCTTTAGCTCTGTTGGTGTCCCCTGCGCCAAGATGCGCCCATGGTCGACGATGGCGATGCGATCGCACATCTCATCTGCCTCGGCCATGTAGTGCGTTGTGAGCAGTACGGTTCGACCAGGCTGTTCTGCTTGGAAGGCGCGCACGCGATCGCGCACATCGCGCGCGGCAGAGACGTCGAGGCCGATCGTCGGCTCATCGAGGAAGAGAATCCATGGATCATTGAGGAACGATCGCGCAAAGTTCAACTTCTGGCGCTGACCAGTTGAGAGGGCGCTGATTTTGCGATCACGAATGTCATCAATGCCGAATGAGGCGAGCTGTGCATCAACCTTCGCCATCCCCTCGCGGTACGGCAGGCCGTAGAACTGGGCGAACATCGCCAGCTGCTCGCGAACCGTTAGCAGCCCATACCCAGAGAAGTCGCCGCCGGCAACGAGGTTCATGATCCGACGAACGCGCGCCGTCTCGGTGACGACATCAAGGCCGAAAATGGAGGCGGTTCCAGTGCTCGGAAGGAGAAGGGTACTCAGGATTTTGATGAGGGTGCTCTTACCGGCACCGTTCGGGCCAAGTACTCCGAAGAGCTCACCAGGCTCAATGCGCAGGTCGATGCCGTCCAGCGCAGTGACCGGGCCGCCCTTCGCCTGAAAGACGCGGCCGATCCCCGTAGCTTGAACGGCGGCAGGCGAGGTCAATCCCGACATAACTCCTCCTTAGAAGGGTGGCGCCATGTTGCCACTCGGTTGCAACGGCGCACGTGCAGTGAGTCTACAATCTCCCTGCAGCACCGAGGCGCACGTGAGCAACTCCGCGCCGACGGCCTACCTGCCTAGTGATGGATGGAGAGACCCATGGATCAGCGCCTCGACCAGTCGGCCGTTACGACGATTCGTACCCTCGCCATCGACACAGTGCAGGCGGCCAACAGCGGACACCCAGGCGCGCCGATGGGCTGCGCACCGATGGCGCACACCATCTGGTCCCGACACCTTCGCCATGCGCCATCAACGCCGAGCTGGTTCAACCGTGACCGCTTCCTCCTCTCCAATGGTCATGCCAGTGCACTCCTCTATTCACTCATCCATCTCGCCGGTTACGGCCTGACCCTTGACGACCTCAAGGCGTTCCGTCAGTGGGGCTCGCTCACACCTGGGCACCCAGAGTTTGGTCTGACCGCGGGCGTCGAAGCCACAACCGGCCCACTCGGCCAGGGATTCGCGAACGGCGTTGGTATGGCAATCGCAGAGCGCCGTCTCGCCGAAGAGTTCAACCGCCCAGGGCACACGGTGATTGATCACCGCGTCTTCGCCATCGTCTCCGACGGTGACCTGCAAGAGGGGATCGCCTCTGAGGCTGCATCGCTTGCGGGGCACTTGAAGCTCAGCAAGTTGATCTATCTCTGGGATGACAACCTCATTCAGCTCGACGGACCAACATCGACCGCCTGGTCCGAGGATGTGTTGAAGCGCTTTGATGCCTACGGCTGGCACACCGCGCGCGTCGAAGACGGCAACGACATTGAGGCGATCGATCGCGCCATTGATTGGGCGATCGCCGACGAGCGACCGAGCCTCATCGCAGTACGCACCGTGATTGGCTTCGGTTCACCAAACAAGGCGGGGAGCCAGAAGTCGCACGGCGCACCACTCGGTCCTGACGAGGTGAAGCTCACGAAGGCCGCCTACGGCGTTGACCCAGAGGCAACCTTTGCGGTGCCTGCTGATGTTGCCGCGCTCTATAAGGAGCGCAGCGATCACGGCGCAACCCTTGTTGCCGCGCACGCCAAGCAACTGCTTGCCTACGCCACCGCGTACCCAGCCGAGGCCGCTGAGTTGCAGCGCCGCATGGCGGGAACACTCCCCGCTGGTTGGGAGAGCGCCCTACCGAAGTACGAGCTTGGTGGCGATGCCCCAACGCGCAACGTCAGCCAGTCGAGCATTACAGCGCTCGGTGCTGTTCTTCCGGAGTTAATCGGCGGTAGCGCCGACCTCTCAGAGTCGAACCTCACCGACATTCATGGTGGTGGTAAGTTCACCGCCACCGAGTCGGGCCGCAACATTAGCTACGGCGTGCGCGAACATGCGATGGCTGCGATTGCGAACGGCATCTCGTATCACGGTGGGTTGATTCCATTCGTGGCAACCTTCCTTACCTTTAGCGATTATCTGCGTGGCGCACTGCGCCTCGCAGCACTCGCCAACCTCGGCAGCGTCTTCGTCTTCACGCACGACTCGATCGGGCTTGGTGAAGATGGCCCAACGCACCAGCCGGTGGAGCACTACGCGGCGCTGCGCGCCATTCCGAATGTGCGCTTCTTCCGACCTGGAGATCCAAATGAGGCCGCGGCGGCGTGGGGTGTTGCCATTGAGCGACGACATGCGCCAACCGTGCTCGCCTTCACGCGACAGAAGCTCCCGGTACTTGCTGGATCCATTACTGGTGCAGCGGCTGGTGTGCGACATGGTGCCTATGTGCTTCGCGAGGCAACAGGCGCCGCGAAGATGATCTTGATTTCGACCGGCTCTGAGTTGCACCTCGCCGTTGCGGCGGCGGAGCAGCTCGAGGCCGCTGGCACACCAACGCGCGTCGTATCGATGCCCTGCCCAGAACTCTTCGGCGAGCAGGATGCGGCGTACCGCGAGTCGGTACTCCCAGCGGCACTTCGCGCACGCGTCGCCATTGAGGCGGGTGTGAGCCTGGGTTGGGATCGCTGGTCGGGCACCGACGGCGCCATCATTGCGATGGACCGCTTCGGCGCATCGGCACCTGCGCCAACCCTCTTCAAGGAGTTCGGTTTCACCCCAGAGCGCATTGTCGAGATCGCCAAGGGGGTGCTCGCCGGCACCGTGCATGGCGTGGTGCCAACGCCGCACCTGCACGACGGGCATCAGGTTCGCTGAGGTGAGTCGCCGACTCGCCATTGCCGCCGACCACGCCGGAGCCGCTCTCAAGGCAGCGATCGTTGCCCGCGTTGCGGAGATCGCGCCCGACTGGAGCGTTGCCGACCTCGGTGGTGACGGGAGCGACCCGACCGACGACTACCCCGACTCCGCACGCGCGGTGGCGGAGCGCATGATCGCCGGCCAGGCAGAGCGCGGCCTGCTGATCTGCGGCTCGGGGATCGGCGTCACGATCGCCGCGAATAAGTTCCACGGCATTCGTGCTTCGATTGCGCACGACCCAGCATCAGCCCGACAAGGGGTAGTGCACGACGACATGAATGTGCTCGCCTTCGGCGCGAACATCATTTCTCTTGAGACGGCACTCGAGACGCTCGCCGCCTTCCTGCAGGCCGAGCCAAGTAGTGAAGAGCGATACCTCCGTCGCACAGCAAAGGTTGCCGACATTGAAGAGGAGCAGTCATGAGCAGTGAGCCGCGACTCCCCTTCCGCGCTCGCATCGGCCGAGCCTCAGATCTTGCAGCAATTGAGAGCACCTTCGACCGCGCCCGCACCGGCGAGTGGGCGGTGCGACTCGCCGCACGCGATGCAACGCTCTGGAGCAACGATGCAGAGGTGCAGGAGAAGATCGCGAATCGACTCGGCTGGCTCGACGCGCCGGACTTCTTCACCACCGAGATTCCGTCGCTCGAAGCATTTGGCGATGCGCCGGTCGCTGGTGCCACCACGCGCGTGACTGACTTCGTCGTTGCTGGCATGGGCGGCTCATCGCTCGCCCCCGAAGTGCTCGCGCGCGCATTCGCCGACATCACCGACTGGGGGAAGGCGCGCATCTGCGACTCCACCGACCCTGAGGCGGTCCACACCGCCGTTGCTGGCCTGAAGCCGGAGAGCAGCTACTACCTGCTCGCGAGCAAGTCCGGCACCACAACCGAGACGCTCTCCTTCGCCGCATATGCGTACGAGTTGAATAAGCAGCAACTCGCCGCAAGCGGCTCCTCACAGGAGCCAACGGCAAACTTTGCTGCAATCAGTGACCCGTCGCCGTGCGTTGATGGAGTCACGAAGGTGGTCGACACGAGTCGCCTCTTCTTGAATCCCGCCGATATTGGCGGGCGCTACTCCGCACTCAGCTTTGTTGGCCTGGTGCCAGCGGCACTGCTCGGCATTGACCTTGATCCGCTGCTCGCATCGGGGAGCGCAGCAGTGGCGCAGAGCCGTGATCCAGAGCCGGCGGGGAATCATGCCCTTGCACTCGGGTGCATCATGGGTGCGCTGGCGCGCGAGGGTCGCGACAAGATGACGCTCATCGTTGACGAACCAATTGACGGCTTCGGCGCATGGGCTGAGCAGCTCGTCGCGGAGAGCACAGGAAAGCACGGCGTAGGCGTTGTGCCCGTTGATGGCGAACCGCTTGGCGCCGTGAGCACCTATGGCGACGACCGACTCTTCGTGCGCATCAAGCTCGATGGCGGCATCGCACCACGTTGTGCCGACGGCTCTGCTGTTGACGCGCGTCTCGATGCACTCGCCTCCGCAGGGCATCCAGTGCTGGAGTGGACGCTCACCGATCGTATCGATATTGGCGGAGAATTCGTGCGCTGGGAGGTTGCGACCGCATTCGCCGGCGCGGTTCTGAACATCAATCCATTCGACGAGCCGAACGTCACCGAGTCGAAGACAAACACCGCCAACGTGCTTGCCGAACTTGCGGCGAAGGGTGCGCTCCCAGAGCTGCCAGCCAAGTGCACCGTCGACGGCCTGCAGATCTGGGCCGACGACACGCTCCCCGCTGCATTCGCCGACGACGCGGAGCGGCTCATTGCTGGGCAACTCGATCGACTCGGCGCACGCGGCTATATCGGCATCCAGGCGTACATCGCCAGCACCCCAGCGCGCACCACGGAGCTCACCAAGCTGCGCCTCGCACTGCGCGACGCAACGGGGCGAGCCACCACGGTTGGCATTGGGCCACGCTTCCTGCACTCCACCGGTCAGCTCCATAAGGGTGGGGCACCGATCGGCTGGTTCCTGCAGATCGTGGCTGGGCACCCGCGCGACCTCGCGATTCCGGGGCGGCCGTACAGCTTCGGTCAGCTGATTGACGCTCAGGCGCTCGGGGATGTGCGCTCGCTGGCAGACCACGGGCTCCCCGTGCTGCGGGTGCACCTGGGCGACGATCCAGACGCCGGACTCACGCGCCTGACGGCGCTCATCGAACGGGTGCTCGCAGTTCGCTAGCATCGGTAGGTACGAAGACCAATAGTTGAAGGGGGAGATCATGCAGATCGGATTTATCGGCCTCGGCAAGATGGGCGCCAACATGGTGAAGCGACTGGTCCGCAACGGCCACGACGTGGCAATTTGGAACCGCTCCCGCGAGAAGACCGATGAGGTCGCCAAGGAGGGTGCCAAGCCGACCTACACCGTTAAGGAGCTGGTCGACAGCCTGACCTCCCCAAAGCGCGTCTGGGTCATGGTGCCAAGCGGCGACGCCACCGAGGCGATGATCGACGAACTGATTCCCCTCCTCACTAAGGGCGACACCATCATTGACGGCGGCAACTCCAACTTCCACGACACTATTCGCCGACACGAGAAGCTCGCCGGCCACGGTATTCACTTCATTGACGCCGGAACCTCGGGCGGCGTCTGGGGCCTCGAGAACGGGTACTGCATGATGGTCGGCGGCGACGCCGCGCCAGTGAAGGCGCTTGAGCCAATCTTCATCACGCTTGCGCCAAAGGACGGCTACATGCACTGCGGCGGCTCTGGCGCTGGTCACTACGTGAAGATGGTGCACAACGGCATTGAGTACGGAATGATGCAGTCGTACGCCGAAGGGTTCGAAATTCTTGCGAAGTCGCGCTACCAGGTCGATCTCGCCAAGGTGAGCGACCTCTGGATGCAGGGTTCGGTCGTCCGCAGTTGGCTCCTTGAGCTCGCCGCGCGCGCCTTCCGCGCTGAAGGGAGCGACCTGAAGGGGATCAAGGGCTGGGTCGCGGACTCCGGCGAAGGGCGTTGGACGGTACAGGAGGCAATCGATCTCGATGTGCCAGCACCGCTCATCACCCTCTCACTGCTGACGCGCTTCCGTTCGCGACAAGACGATTCGTACTCCGCAAAGGTGCTCGCCGCGCTGCGCAATCAGTTCGGTGGCCACTCGGTGAAGTCGGAGTGAGTCCACAGTCACCCGCTGAGGGTCACGCAACGATTCGTGATTTGCGGCTCGGCCGCAAGACGCGAAAGCCTGCGGCAAAGAAGGGGGCAAAGAATCCACTTCGCGCAGGGCTGCGCATTGAGCGCGTCCCTGATCCGCATGTGGTGGTTCTCTTTGGCGCCACGGGTGACCTCGCACACCGCAAGGTTGTACCAGCACTCTTCCACCTCTGGGTTGGCAACCTGCTGCCTGAACGATTCGCACTCGTCTGCTTTGGTCGACGACCGTTCAGCGACCAGGAAATCCGCACGTCGCTGCGCGCCTCTCTTGACAAGCATGCGCGCATTACTCCTGTTGATGAAGAGAAGTGGGCGGCATTCGCTTCGCGCATTACCTATCACCAGGGTGGATTTGACGAGCCAGAGGCGTACGCATCGTTGTCAGCGAAGCTTGATGCTATCGACAGAGGGTCGAGCACCGATGGAAATCGCCTCTACTATCTCGCCACGCCGGCATCGTCGTTCCCTGAGATCGTGCGCAGCCTTGGCGCTGCAGGGCTTGATCACGAGACGGCTGATAGCGGCTGGCGTCGCGTGGTCATCGAGAAGCCATTCGGCCGAGACCTAGAGACGGCGGTAAAACTCAACCGCGAAGTGGGCAAGGTCTTCCGCGAATCACAGGTCTACCGCATCGACCACTACCTCGGCAAGGAGACGGTGCGCAACATCTTGATCTTCCGCTTCGGCAACCTGATCTTTGAGCCGATCTGGCATCGCCGCTACATCGACCATGTGCAGATCACCGTGGCAGAGTCCATCGGCGTTGAAGGGCGCGGCGCCTTCTACGAAGAGACGGGCGCACTGCGCGACATCTTGCAGAACCACCTCTTGCAGCTCCTCACGCTGGTGGCGATGGAGCCGCCAGCAAACCTTGAGGCCGAGGCACTCCGCGATGAGAAGGTGAAGGTGCTCCGCGCGATTCGGCCGATCCCAATCGAGAAGGTCGACCAATCGGTGGTTCGCGGTCAGTACGGCCCAGGCTGGGTTGGGGCAACAGAGACGGCTGGGTATCGCAGTGAGCCCGCGGTCGATCCCGCCAGCGAAACCGAAACCTTCGTTGCTGCACGCCTAGAGATCGACGACTGGCGTTGGGCTGGCGTCCCCTTCTATCTACGCGCCGGAAAGCGCCTCCCGAAGCGGGCCACCGAGATCGCCATCCAGTTCAAGGATGTGCCGCAGCACCTCTTCCCCACGGTCGGTGATGAGCCAGAGCCAAACCTCCTCGTCATTCGCATTCAGCCTGACGAAGGGATCCTCATGCGCTTCGCGGCAAAGGTCCCTGGCCTCGGGATCGACGTTCGTCCGGTGAACATGGACTTCGCCTATGGTTCCGCCTTTACGGTGGAGAGCCCAGACGCCTACGAGACGCTTATCCTCGATGCCCTGCTGGGTGACGCGTCGCTCTTCACGCGCGCCGACGAGGTGGAGGCGGCCTGGCGGATTGTTGACCCAATCATCGACGCCTGGATTGCTGGCGCGGAACCAGAGATGCCAAACTACACATCAGGGACCTGGGGCCCCGAGGCAGCAGACGAGCTCCTCACGCGAGAGGGGCGCCGCTGGCGCCGCCTCTAAGCCGGCGGGGGCGAACCACCAATGAGCCTCAACTCCATCCTCGCCTCTTCGCTGCGCTGGACATCAAGCGCCACCACCGTCGCTGAAGCCGACGAACTCCTCGCCAAGCTCTGGGCGAGCAGCGAGGCGCGTCGGTTCCTCGTCTCTGATTCGCCGACCGACTCGGCTACAGCTGAACCGCTCGCCGTTCGCACTGGCGTGATGAATCTTGCCGTGGTCGCAAACGGTGCGGAGCGCGCCGCACACGCAGCATCCATCCTTGCTTCACTGCCACGGAATCCATCGCGCACCCTCTTCATCGTTCCCCGCGACCCAGAAGGCCCCGCCACCTTTGCCGCCCGACTCGAGGTCTTCTGCGCCGTCACGCCACGCGGCGACGGCACATCCGCCTGCACCGAACTTCTCTGGATTGATGTTGGTGGCCCTGCGGCGCATCATCTTGCGAGCATCGTTCCGCCGCTCTCGCTCCATGACCTGCCAACCCTGCTCTGGTGGGACGCCCCAGTGAACGCGGCCGAAAACGATGTCCGCCAACTCCTCCGCGGCGTTGACCGCGTGATCATTGACGGCGCAACGCAGCCGGGTGACGGCCTCTCAACGATGCGTACCCTCTCCGCGGCAGCTGAAAGCGCTGGCGTTGCGCTGACGGACTTTGCACTCTTGCGCCAGGGCCGCTGGCGTGACTCCATCGCCACGATGTTTGACGAGGTATCAGCCGCACCGTTCCTGAACGCCATTAACAAGATCTCGATTGACTACTCGGGAGGGAAGGGGTCGATCGCTTCAATCAATGTCGTACGCCCCGCCTATCACGTGGCGTGGCTCGCCTCACGGCTCAAGGCCTCAATCCAGACGCCACTGTACCTAGAAGACGGCGCGGGGTGGCGTGCCGAGCTACATGACCAACTTCGCCATCCGATTGCCGTTGAGCTGAACCCCGTTGAGTCGGTGCTCGGTGCCGGCACAACGATTGCCGTGCGCATTGCCGCGGATCGACGCGGGGATCACTTTGAGCTTGAGGTGCGCGCTGATTCCACCTCCACCCGCGCCATCGCCAAGATCAACGGGGCCGTGGTACACGAGCGAACCTTCCAGGCGCCACGCTGGACAGAAGCGACACTCCTCAGTGAGTCGCTCGAGTTCGGTGAGGTTGATCCCCTTTCGCCGGCGATCCTTCGCACCATGAGTGCGCTCATCGGATGAGTGCCCCAACGGTTCGCATCCTGAGCGACGCCCAGGGCGTTGCCGAGGCAGCTGCGGACCGAATCATTGAGGTGGCGATTGCCGCTGTTGCCGCGCGCGGTGTCTTTCATCTCTGTACAACGGGCGGCTCAACACCGGCGGCGCTCTATCGCGCACTGCGCGAGCCATCACGAGCCGCACGCATGCCATGGGAAGAGACACAGATCTGGTTCGGTGATGATCGTTTCGTGCCACGAGCCGACCCGCTCTCCAACGTCTCCCCACTCGACGCCCAGCTGCTGAGCCCGAGTGCCGACGGCACGCCATCCCCACTCCCGCCCAGCGCCGTCCACCCCTGGCCAACAACCGCCGCTGATGCGTCGACTGCCGTGAGCGCCTATCTCGCGGGGATCCATGGTGCAGGGGTTCCACACACGCCGACGGGCTTCCCCATCTTTGACCTGGTGCTCATTGGCATTGGCGGCGATGGTCACTGCCTGAGCGTCTTCCCTGGCTCCCCGCTCGCCCTTGAGGGAGCGCAGGTTGCCGCTGGCGTTCCAGCCCCGACCCACATCGAACCACACGTGCCGCGCCTCTCCTTCTCGCTCGGCATGGTGGCCAGCGCACGCGAAGTGCTCGCTCTCGCCCCAGGTGCCGGGAAGGCCGACGCGCTCGCGCGCATCTTCAGCGACTCCACCGCAGTGGCCGACGCGCCAGCGAAGGCGGCGCTGATTCCGACCGCAACCTGGCTCCTCGATACCGCGTCGGCAGCTAATCTGCCTGAATGACCCGTGCCTCTCGTTCCCTACGGCTCGGCGCGGTTGGGCTGATCACCGCACTCTCGCTGCTCCTCCACACCCAGGCGGCGCGCCTCCCCGTTGACTTCGATGAAGACGACTACATGCGTGCCGGCCAGATCTTGGCCGATGAGATTCGCACCGGAAACCCAGCGATCCTGCTTGAGGACAACTACCGCGTTGAGCATCCGCAGTTTGTGAAGATCCTCATCGCTTCGGTGATGCTGGGGGTGGAGCCAATGCAGCGAATCCCAGAGCTGCCAGTCACGGCGAACCCGTATGAGCTGATGCATCGGCCGACGCTCGCTGCGGTACGCCGTATGGAGGTAGCGTTCGGCGTACTCGCCGTCAGCACCTTGGCGCTGGTCAGCCCAGTCGCGGGGATCCTTCTTGCCACGAGCACCTGGGTCATCAAATACACCAGCCAAGTGATGCTCGAATCGGTGCCGCTCCTCTTCTCACTGCTGGGCGTAGCGCTCTACGAGTTTGCGCGCGGCATCTCTCGCGCCCGCCGTCGTCGAATCGCGTACGTGGCGTCAGCGATTGGCATCGGCCTTGCCGTCGGCGCAAAGTATCCATACGCGATTGCGGGGCTCGCCATCGTCGTCGACCGAATTCGTCGCACACGACGCGGAGAGTCGCTCAGGCTCAAGGATGCGCTCGGATGGAGCGCCATCGCCGCACTCGCCTTCTTCGCAGTGAATCCGTACCTCTGGAGCGATCCAGTTGGCCGCCTCATCGCCAGTGCCGCTTATCACCCCGCCTACGCCGCGAGTGAGCAGGTGCAGTCGACCGGGTACCCGATGTGGCAGCAGCTGATCTGGCTTACCCAGTCGGTGCCGTGGCACGACGGTCAGAACGTCTTCCTGGTGAAGTTCGACACCTGGATGCTGCCGCTCGCGCTCCTTGGCCTTGTGCCGCTCGCGCGCAAGCGACCGGTCTACGCGATCTGGCTCGGTCTCGGCGCGGTTGCACTCCTCTTCTGGCCAACCAAGTGGCCGCAGTATCTGCTTACCATCGCCGTGCCTTACGCACTCGCTGGCGCCGCGGGTCTCGCGCTGATCGCGAAGCTCGCCCTCGCACTTCCACGCCGAATCCTCAAGGGACGCTGATCCCCCACTTTGCACCGAGCGCACGGTGTGCCGCCTGCAACTCACTCGCTGAAAGCGACCGCCCCCAGACCACCACCTCCATGATGGTGCCGACGAAGTACTTCGCCGTGCCGGCAACGAACATCCCGCCGATCCAATTCATGGTCTCTGTCGTCGTGATGCTGAACGACGTCTCTGCGCCGCCGTTGTACTGAAAGCCGTCGGCCGCGCCTGTAGCAGTGCGCACGGTGGTGATAGTGAGGCCCGTTGCCGTTCGAGCGGTTGATGCGCCAACTGATTGACCGCTGCTGTACACGCGTAAGCGACCGAACTCCATTGAGATCCCAGAGAAGCGCGTGCTGCTGCCAACGAGCGGATGACTGAGCCCATCGTTCGCTTGCCGAAAGACGAGCATCAGCGTCATCGGTTCGAGCGGGATGCTCGTGGGTAGCTGCACTGCGGCACCGCTGAACTGCAGGCCGGCGACCCCCGAGGAAAGTGTTGGATACGGCTGAAACTGCCCGCTGCTGACCTGTGCGTGTTGCGCTTGTCCGGACTTGTCAAACCAGTAGCGCAACTTTGGTGCGAGAGACATCGTTCCAGTTTCCGCCGTGTCGTACCAGAGCAGTAGCCCGCTACTGACGCCTCCTGGTGCACTCCAGGCACCGGTGGTGAGTGGAAGATCGAGCCGCCGTGACCATGCGGCACCTGCGGTGGCAACGGCGATGAGCGCGAGTGGCAGCGCAAAACGAAGCCACCGCTTGCGCGTGCTCACTCTGGCCCCCACCGGAGCGGCAGCGTGAGGACACTGTTCGCCGCAGCGATACTTCCCAGCAGGGTCACCTGCACTTGGCACTCACTCGTCCCCGCTCCAGCAGAGAGCGTCGCGAGGCGGCCCGTTGTGAGGTTCGTCGAGCTCCACGCGGCGGTGAAGAGGTCGGCGGAGTCGATCCAGGTGGTGGCACCCGCTGCTCGACAGGTTGTGGTGAGCCGTATCGAGCGTGCTAGACCACCCGTCGCAAGAGAGGCGAAGCGAACTGGATCGATCCGCAGCGTGTTGGTGGCACCAGTGCATTCACCGCCAAGCCCGACTGGGCACGGCGTCAGAGTGAACGTCCACGTTGCACGCCCGCCAGGGAGAAGTTGCCCCAGTGCGTCCGCGCCAACCAGAACGGGACCGCTCAGCTCCGCCCGTGCGCCTGACGCCGAGGTGACGCCGAGGTCGACACGCCTGTTAGCGCTGAACTGTCCTGCGGCGGCATCGAACTGTAGGCCCGGGAAGAGTCCCGCAGGAACGACCGCTGCAAGGGTGCCGAGCACCGCGGCGTCGGGAATGCGCTCTGCGTCTGGGCTCAGGCTGGCGTCACCCTGTGTGCGACGCCACCCCTCGCCATCCTCAATGACCCGATGCAGGAGCAACTCCCCGTCGCTCGGTCGCTGTACCAACACGATCGTTCCAACATCGCCGCCACCCCAGAATCTCGTTGTCATCACCAGGTCTCCATCGCGAATGCTCGGAGCCATCGAGTTCCCCGTCACGACAAGTACCCGCACGCCAACGACATGCACCACAACGATGAACGCCAGAGCGCAGCCTGCCACCTGCCTCACACGATTCATTGCGTCTTGTTTCGTGCCTCAAAGGTGAAGGTCGCCGCTACCGATGAGTCAGATCCTGTTGTCGCACTCGCCGGCAGGGTGAAGGTAAAGGTGTAGGTTGCGCTCTTTGCCGAAACGCCTGTCGTGGCACCGCCATTCCGTGAGCTCCACGCTGCACCAATCGGTGTCGCGAACGATGCGTACGAAGAGAGCCCGTTCAGTGCGCCGTTATACAGCGTCTCTGCACTCTCTCCACCGATGCTGCGCGTAATCGTCACTTGCAGCGCAGCGCCGAGCCCCGACGCCGCGGTCGACGTACCGGCGATATCACTCCACAGAGCGATGTCGGTGAGACTCGATGGGGTTGTCACCGTCGACTGGTTGAGCACCGTGACCGTCTGCGTGAAGGTGGCGCCTGGGCCAATGTTGGTAAGTGTTGCGCCACCGAAGGTGAGCTGCTGCACACCGCCCGTACTCAACGAGACGACTCCAGAGGTGGCCCCACCGGTGACTGGTGCGGTGGCGGTGAACGCGGCACTTGTACGGCCAACTGTCGCCCCAACCACTAACGCGCCCGCCACCACCACCGCCCGCACGGCGTGGCGCGACGTCAAAAGAACTCGCTCTGTCTGCATATCGACTCCTACGAGCGGGTTATTAGGCGGAGGCAGATCCTATGGGGAGCGGCGTACTGGCGGGGTATCCCCGCGGAGGCCGATCAGCCGAAGCGGCCCGAAACGTAGTCGGCGGTGAGCTGCTGCTGTGGAGCGGTGAAAATCTTCCCCGTCTCGCCCTGCTCCACCACATACCCGGCGCGATCGTCGTCCATGGTCAGGAAGACGGTGTAGTCAGAGGCGCGTGCTGCCTGCTGCATGTTGTGCGTGACGATGACGATCGTGTAATCGCGAATCAGTTTGCGCATCAGCTCTTCAATCTGCAACGTTGACTTTGGATCCAAGGCGGAGCACGGCTCATCCATATTCGTGCTCAAAGGGGGCAGTTGCAGTAGGGGGTTGCACGACCTGTCGGCTCAGCGCTTCCAATGTGAGCCTAGGGGATCACAAGCTCCAAAGGAACCCATGACGAACCGTTTCGATCCACCCCAGCTGGCCAATACTGGTTCGCCATGGTGAGGATCTCATCCATCATCAGCGAGCCCGCGTCCCCTCTACTGGCAACAAGACCACCCTCAAACGCTGCGTCTATCTCGGCCTGGAGCGCTGCGAGATCAAATTCAAAGAGGCCTTGCGAATTTGGCCACAGGGAGGCATTGATAGCGTTAAGTCCAAAGGCCAACGCCTCAACTCCTAGGTCCGAAACGCTGCTATCTGAAACAACTGTGGCGCAGGCATCCACACTGTCCCTGCACTTCGCGAAACTCTCGCTCAAAGCGACCAAGGTTGCCGCGACCGCAATCTTTGCATCGTCAGATTCTATAGAGGCGGCGCTCGCCCAAATACCTAAGCCGCCAGCCGCGTAGTTGATTGCCACTTCGCGATAGAAGCTCTCACCAACGCTCGCGCCAGTTGCCGGATCACCGTACTGTGCGAGCCGAATGTAGCCGTCAAACGATCGAACAAAGGCGGCTGAAACTGTTCCATCAATGAGCTGTGTTGCGTCGAAACTGACGACTGGATCTTCTGGGAAGATGAGCGTCATTTTTTCGGTGCTCACTCCCGAGGCCCTCATTGCATTGAGAAGTGGCGCTTCATCGCCGTGTAACCCATCGATGTAGATGGCAGTTTCCGCAAGCTGAGCAAGGGACTCTATCTGTTCGGAAGCCAGCGTCATCAAACGCCACGATGAGGTGCGCTGTAGTGACGAGATCAGCACGAGATCGCCACCTGCCATGTTTGCGGCCAGCACAGCAGCCGTATCGGCCACAAATAGATCGACCGCATCCGTTCGTCCCGCGCCGACAAACGCCTGGTCCCCAGCGGCAAATGGTTCTGTTGTTACCGTGATGTTTGCCCCTGCAAGCGTGCCGGTGATGCCGATGTCAAGAACTGGCCCGGCCAGTGACCCCACGGCGCCTGGCAGATGGAGGCCTACCGTCATTGGCTGTGATGGCACGAGGTTGCCAGCGATCGAGGACGGAGTTGGGGTTGGCGATGGGCCGAGCTGCGGGCGACATCCCATCACGACCAACATGCACGCTGCTAGCAATGATGCGGTACGTCGCACGATCAACCGAATCTCCCGGCAATGTAGTCCTCGGTGAGCTTGTTAGTTGGGTTGGTGAAGATCTTGGTCGTTGGACCAGTCTCCACGAGGAAACCACCCCGATCTGGACCCATGTTGAAGAATGCCGTCGTGTCCGAAACGCGGGCCGCCTGCTGCATGTTGTGCGTAACGATCACGATCGTATATTTGGTTTTTAGCTCACCAATTAGCTCCTCGATCTTCAACGTTGCAAGCGGGTCAAGCGCAGAGCAAGGCTCGTCCATCAGCACAATCTCTGGTTCCACAGCAATGGTTCGCGCGATGCACAGCCGCTGCTGCTGCCCGCCTGAGAGGCTAATGCCCGGCTCGTTCAGTTTGTCTTTGACCTCGTCCCAGAGTGCCGCCTTGCGAAGCGACTCTTCCACGATTTCCGCCACCTTCTTGTTTGCCTTCATTCCGGAGAGGCGCAGTCCGCTCGCGACATTTTGAGCGATGGACATTGCTGGGAATGGATTTGGCTTTTGGAAGACCATCCCAATAGAGCGACGAACACGAACCGGGTCGATCGACGACCCGTATAGATTTACTCCGCTCACCTCAATGCTGCCCTTTACGGTTGCCCCAGGAAGGGTCTCATGCATGCGGTTCAGCGTGCGCAGCAGCGTGGTCTTTCCACATCCGGATGGTCCGATGAAGGCGGTCACGGAGCGTGCCTCAATCTCAAGGGAGACCTTGTTGACCGCACGGAAATTCCCGTACATCGCCTCCACATCAGTTAGCTGCATTGCAATGTGGCTTTTCTCTCCGACAGCAGTGGTATCACGCCTTGTCGCCTTCGCGGCGATCTTGCTGGCCGTGGTTTGTTCCGACTCCATTTGTTCCACCTCTTCTTTCATCAATTTGGCTTAGGCCAGATTGTTGCTAGAACACACGATTATTCACGGTCTTGAATCGAACTGAAACATTCAAAATGAGTGCGACTACGAAGAGAACGAGTGCTGTCGTCCAGGCAGTAGCCACAATCTGAGGGTCTGAACTTGTGGCGTTCTGGTAGATCACAACCGTCATCGCATTCATGGGCTGTCCCAAGTTGATGGATACATCATTTGACGTCTGAGAAGTGAGCAGTAGTGGCGCCGTCTCACCTAGGCCTCTGCTGATAGCAAGTACCACCCCGGTCATGATCCCTGAGAGTGCTGTTCGGCAGGTGACAAAGATGGTGGTTCTCCATAGCGGAACGCCAAGGGCTAGCGATGCCTCGCGCAGACCAGCTGGCACAAGTCGCAACACCTCCTGCGTCGTGCGCATGACCACGGGGACCATGAGTACCGTGAGTGCGATGGAGCCAGTCCATCCTGAGTGGCCCAAAATAGGTACGAGCGCAAAGTAGGCAAAGAGCCCCGCCAGAATGCTCGGAACCCCGAGCATGATGTCAATGAACAACTCACCGATTCGCGCAACCCGCGTCGATGCATATTCGTTGAGATAGATCCCCCCACCGATGCCGATGGGCGCAGCTGCAATGATTGCGATAAAGGTCATAACCAATGAGCCTTGAATCGCATTGACGATGCCCGTTGGCTGTTCGAGCGGGCCATTGAGCAAGAAGGAGAGGCCGAGCTGCGGTAATCCCTTACTAAAGATGACGAACAAAATCGTGAAGAGGGGCACAACAGAAACAATCGCGGCCGCCTGGATGATCCGAAGCATGATTTGATTGACTCGGCGCCGTCGGATGTCGTGAGGCGTGAGGGAGAAGTCAAGCCGGATGTTGGGCAATGGTGCCTGGTTCATGTGCGAGCTCCCATTCGATTGGCCGATCTCCACATCAACAGGCGAACGATTAGGCTCAAGGTGAGTGTCAAGATGAAAAGGGATAGACCAAGACCGGCAAGGGCTCCCTTTTCAATCGGTGACGCTTCACCGAATGCTCCTGCAATCTGAGCAGCAATCGAGCTTCCTGGTTGGAATAGGGTCGGTGGAATCTCTGAGATGTTCATGCCGATCGTCAAGCGTACGGCAATAGTTTCGCCAATAGCGCGCCCAAAGGCTAGGAGGACAGCGCCAAGAAGGCCAACTTTCGCGGTTGGCAAAATGACCAACCGAATCGTTTCCCACTTTGTTGCTCCCATTCCAACTAGGCCTTCGCGGAGCGACTGGGGCACGGAGCGAATAACCTCACGGCTGACTGCTGCAACCATCGGGGTGATCATGATCGCCAGAACGATTCCCGAACGAAAGACACTCGTATCCGATGGTTGCTGGGGATCCTCAGAGAGCCAAGGGATGAACTGCCCGACGGTGCTAGCGACCCACCATTCGATGGAATCACGAAGCCGAGGCGATAGCTCGCCGAGAGCCCAAAGACCGATCACGACGGACGGGATAGCGGCCACAATTTCCACCAGGAACGTCAGCGGCGCGGCGAGACGCTTCGGCGCGAGTTCTACGAGATAGATCGCCGCGAAGATTCCGATCGGAGCCGCGACGGCAATGCCGATCAGCGAAGTGACGAGGGTGCCCCAGATCATGGGGAGGGCACCGAATGCGGCGGTAATGACACCTGAGGGAGCAGTAGAACCAAACCAGCCGCTCGATGTAAGGAATGTAAGTGGCGCTTCCACAGGCCAGAGAATGAGCGATTTCTCCATGATGACAGCAACGAGGGTGAATAGAAGTGCTGCGGCTAGAAGGACACTGCCGAGGGTCAGAATTCGGAAGGGAAGCTCACCGCTGAGGCGTGACCGGCGAAACGATGGTGCTTCAGACACAGATCCAGTCTCCACTTCCACTATTCGAATAATACCTTGGGTGGCTCGGTTTCCCGAGCCACCCAAGGTTGTTGCGCGACGTTACGCCAGTTCGCTTAGCGCCAGACGGTCACGTTATTGAACTTCACCTTCTTGAGCTCTGCAATAACCCGGGTCTTCACAGAAGCTGGGAGAGGGGAGTAGCACTTCGTAGTACCGGCCGTATAGACCGCACCCTTCGTGATGCTCCAGTTGAAGAAGTAGATCAACCCTTCAACCTGACCCTTTGTCGGGGCGCCTGTAATGGTTCCATCAAAGTCCGTGTAGAGCAGGACCCACGAATATCCGACGATCGGATATACGGTCGCACCAACCTGATTGACAGGCTGTAGGTACGAGGCGCTTGGATTCACTGGATCGTTCTCGGCCACGACGGTCGGGCTCGCGCCCGAAGCAGTAGCCTTTGCATTCTGCGCTGCAAGCGCGGCGTTTGCACCCGACTGCGTTGGCAGCAGGTATGTCGCAGCCTCAGATCCAACAGGATTGTTCTTGATCGCTGCCTGTCGCACGTTTGCAGCGAACGAGAACGCCATCTCGACGTAGCCGATCGAGTACGAGGTTGCGCTTACATAGTCTCGAACTCCGTCGTTGCCAGTCTTGCCAGCGATTGCGCCTGCGCCGTTCGCGGCGCGCATTGCTGAGAAGCGGGTCGACATAATTGCGTCAGCTGGAGAAATGGTCCCTGACAGCGTGCCGAGATCTGTCACGGTGTTGGCCCAATCCGAGGTGTACGAGCAGCGATGCGTCGTATTGCCCGCGGCCGTAGCCAGGTAGGAGACGAAGATGAAAGTCGTTCCTGAGGTGGCGTCGCGCGCCACTGGAACGATCGACTGGGTCATCGTCCTCAGCGCCTTGATCGTTGGGTTGAGCGCCAGGATGTCGGCGTGATTCCACACCTTGATCTGCCCGGTGTAGATCTTGCAGATGGTGGCGCCATCGAGCTTGATGTTTGCGGTGACGCCTGGAAGATTGGTGATGACGGCAATTGGTCCCGCAGTCACTGGAATCTGCGTCCACTTGTTTCGACCACCGAGCGCGGTGTTCGTGGATGCGGTGTCACCTGAGGAAACGAGCGAGTCCGTCCCTGAGAACATCTGCGATGCCTTTCGGGCATTCGCACCCCTGAAGTTCGTCTTACCAGTTCCTGAGCTTGACGAGGTGTAGGTGAGAACCAGCTCGGAACCGGAGCGTGACCCGAAGCCAACACTTGGGCTCAGCGCCGAGATGTCCGTAATCCACTTCTGGTACTGGGCGTTCGGGAACGACGCACCGCCGCCCTGAATGATGCCGGCGGAGCTCGCCGTAATGGTTGGGGTGGTAGACGACGCGTCGCTGACGCTTGCCATCCCCGTCGACAGGACGACAAGTGCGAGTGCACCTACCGCCATTCGTAGTGCCGTCTTCATGTTTCCTCCTGAATGCCTCATGACGATGCGCAGTCGTCAAAGATTCGCGCACCCTCACAATGGGCGCCTTCGGTTAGCAAAATGTTCGTGGATTGTTAACGTTAGGTAAAATCTTTGTTGCAAGTTCGGGTACTATCCTGGCCATGGTTATTGTTCGTCGCCCCTGGCTCCACGTGATTGCTGGCTGCATGAGCAGCGGTAAGACGGCTGAGGTCGTCCGCCTCCTCACCCGGCGCCAAATTGCGGGCCAGAGCGTGCTCCTAATCACCCCCGCTCGAGATACCCGCATGGCCCCGGGTGAAGTGGTCAGCCGGACGGGCACACGCTTCCCGAGCGTGGTCGCATCCGACGCTACGGCGATCCGTAGCGAGGTGGCCCGCCTTAACCCTGATGCAGTGGCCATTGAAGAGGCGCAGTTTTTTGGACCAGACCTGCCCACCATCATTGAGCAGATCGTTGCCGCCCCCCGCACGGTCATCGTGAGCGGTCTTGACCAAGACTTCGCTGGGCGCCCGTTCGCCACCATTCCTGAGCTAATGGCCCGCGCGGATGAGGTGACGAAACTCTCGGCAATTTGTGTCGTTTGCGGCAACGAGGCGACGCGCACCCAGCGACTGCGAGATGGCAAGCCAGCGCGCGCCGACGATGAACTGATTGTGATCGGCGGCATGGCGGGTGACGACACGTACGAGGCGCGCTGCCGCGCCTGCCACGAGGTGATTGCCTAGCGCGTTCGCTTTCGCACCGTGCTTCGGCGCGGGCTCACAGACCGAATCGCCCCCCACTCCGCAACCAAGACTGCCCCGAGGATCAGCGCCCCGCCCACCAACTGAATTGCGGTGAGGCTCTCGTTGAAAAGGTAGCCCGCAGCCACGATCGTGAAGATCGGCTCCACGGTGCTAATGAGCGCAGCACGGGCGGCGCCGAGCCGCTGCGCACCAATGTAGAAGGCGCCAATCGGAATGATCCCCGCGATGGTGGCGACGCCAATGATCGGGAGTAGCGCGCCGTCGGGGATCGGCAACGGCAACAGCTCGCGGCCGAGTGCTGCGCGCACAACAAACATGCCCATCGCAGTGCCGAACAGACTGAGTGGGATGGCGGCGAGTGGTGAGGTGCCGCCACCACCCGAGGCGCCGGTGCCGCTCTTCGTCTCCCCCGCCAGGCGGGCGGCCAGGATGATGTAGCAGCTGTAGATGATCGGTGAGGCCACCCCGAGCACGAGCCCGATCAGCGCCGGCTCCTTTGCGTCGGGGATTCCGCCGACGCCGAGCACGACGCCGGTGGTGGCGATGGCGAGGGCGATCCAGGGACGCGGGCCCGACGGTGCGTGTGCAAAGAAGATCGAGAGCACCGCAACGATCGCTGGGAAGGCGTAGGTCATGAGGCCGGCGAGCGAGGCATCGATCCAGGTCAGGCTGCCGAAGTAGGTGGCGGCATTCGCGGTGAAGAAGAGACCAATCGCGAAGGAGCGAAGCGCGCGCTCGCGTGTGAGACTGCGAAGGGCCGCGCGTCCGGCGGGGAGCGCAAGCACGATCGCGCCAAGGATGAGCGCGGCCAGTAGGTGACGCCACACGAGCAGGTCAAGCCAATCAAAGCCCGTTGGGTAGATCGCCTTCGCAAAAAGTGAGCCCGACCCATAGCCGATCGCCGAGACGATGACCAACAGAATCCACGGGAGACGACTCGAACGCATCGTAGAAGGATACGCGAGCGCCGAGCACCTACGATGCGTAGATGCCAATTGC
>JBAXLC010000005.1:0-23499 GCA_037135015.1 bacterium
ATAAGTACACGCCCCGCACACTACCACCCCATCCAGGCATCCTGCTTGACGCCGATCGGCGGGACACGGAAACTGGAGCCATGAGGGTCATGATTCGTCGTCGCACTAGCACGGCTCGCGGTGCCATCATCCTGGCTGGTCAGGCCCTACTTATCCTTCTATTTCTCATCGCGTTTACGCGAAGCGCAATCGGTTTGATTGACGTCAACACTCGACTATCCAAGCTTCGCGATGAGACTGCAGCGCTGCAGGCGCGTGCCGACGCCTTGACGGCAGAGCGCGTGCTCCTCGACGACGCCGCCTTCCTCGAGTTGGTTGCGCGTGGCTACAGCCTCGGCTCCACTGTGGAGCGCCCATTCGTCTTGGCGGCTGATGCGGGGCCGCTCGCTGACGACGCCCCTGGGTCTAGCGCTCGTCGATTTAGTCCGGACGCGCCAACCAGTTCCCCGCTAAACGCCTGGCTCGATCTGCTTTTCGGGAGCTAAAGCCGCCTCCGCCTCCTACCGCTTCGGCTCCCCAAAGATGGTCCAGTGCCAAGGCTTCTCCGCCTCGCCAGTGACCTCAATCGCCACGTGCTTGATCTGCGTGTACTCCTCAAATGAGTAGCGACTGAGGTCTTTCCCGAACCCAGACTGTTTGAATCCACCATGTGGCATTTCACTCAGGAACGGGAGATGATCATTGATCAGCACTGAACCAAAGTTAAGTGCGGCCGCCATGCGGTGCGCGCGAGCAACATCGCTCGTCCAGCAACTTGAGGCGAGGCCATACGGCGTGTCGTTTGCGAGGGCGATCGCCTCCGCCTCGTCGTTGAACGGGAGTGCAATGAGCACCGGCCCGAAGACCTCCTGCTGCACGATCTCGCTTGATTGCTGGGCGCCGACGATGAGCGTCGGCGCAAAGAAGGCTCCGTCGGATGGGACGCCCGTCGGCTGCGCGCTGCCACCAACCACGATCCGCGCCCCTGCGGCAACCGCACGGTCAACGTAGCCAGCGACTCGGTCGCGGTGTGTGCGCGAGATCAGCGAGCCAAGATCTGTCGCTGGGTCAAACGGGTCACCGATGCGCACCTGCGCGGTGAGCTCAGCAATGCGGGCAACGAGTCGGTCAAAGATCGCTGCCTGCGCGTAGAGGCGCGTGGCTGCCGTGCAGTCTTGGCCACCATTCACGTACGCCCCAGCGACCGCCCCTCGCGCGGCGGCCTCAAGGTCCGCGTCAGCAAAGACCACAAATGGCGCCTTGCCACCAAGCTCTAGATGGAGGCGCTTCAGCGTTGGCGCACCTGCGGCCATCAGTTCTCGACCAGTTGCGCTATCACCCGTGAGGGCGATGATGTCGATGCGCGGATCTGCGGCGAATTGCGCGCCGATCTCAGCACCTGGCCCGGTGATGACATTGACCACGCCCGCAGGGAAGCCAACCTCGCGTGCGAGCTCTGCCAGTCGCAGTGCTGCGAGCGGTGTCGCGCTGGCCGGCTTCATGACGACGGTGTTCCCAGCAGCGAGTGCTGGCGCCGCCTGCCAGACCGCCATGGCCAGGGGATAGTTCCATGGCGCGATGAGTGCAGCAACGCCAATCGGCTCCCGCCGAATCATGGAGGTGTGGTTACCGGTGTACTCACCAGCGGCGATCCCTTCGGGGGCGCGCAGGATGCCGGCGAAGTAGCGCAGGTGATCAATGACCGCGGGAATGTCCCCATCGCGTCGCAGCTTGCGCGCGGTGCCGGTCTGCCACACCTCAAGGTCAGCGAAGTGATCGGCCTCGCGTTCAACCGCGTCGGCAAGGGCGAGGAGGAGCCGTGCCCGCTCCGCGGGGAGCGTCGTGCGCCAGCCGCCCGTATCAAACGCCCTTCTCGCTGCAGCAATAGCGGCGTCAACGTCGGCGGCGTTCGCGTGCGGAATCTCACCGATGACCGCGCCGCTAGCGGGATGCCGCAGGGCGAAGGTGCGCCCGCCGGTTGCCCCGCGTGAGGCGCCGTCAATGAGCATCGTTGGGGCAAACGGTGGAGTCGCCTGTGGCGCACGGGTTGTCATGCGCGAAGGGTAGGCGATACGCCGTGCCGCTGGAAGTGGTGGGCGCGCTAGGATGCACCCATGCCGAGCGATCAGACACCGAAGAGCGCCGCACCTCGACGCAGCGCCGCGCGCGCGACCAGCGTGGCGACCCCGACCCCTGCAGCAACCGTCGCCCCAGCGAGCTCCGGCCTGGCAGGGTCCAGCCCATGGGCCTACGCCCCGGCCCCAGAGTCCCGCGAGATCGTCACGATTCGCCAGCGCTACGGCCTCTTCATCGACGGGAAGGAGCGCGCCCCCTCAGGCGGCGAGGTGACCATCACCTACAACCCGGCCACCGAGGAGCCACTCGCCGAGATCGCGAAGGGGACCCCCGCCGACGCCGACCGCGCCATCGAAGCCGCCGACCGCGCCTATCGCAAGGTCTGGTCGAAGTTGCACCCACGCGAGCGGGCGAAGTACCTCTACCGCATCAGCCGCATTCTGCAGGAGCGCAGCCGCGAGTTTGCCGTCACCGAAACGATGGACTCGGGGAAGCCGATTCGCGAGTCGCGCGACGTGGACGTGCCGCTCGCCGCCGCGCACTTCTGGTACTACGCTGGCTGGGCCGACAAGCTTGAGTACGCCGTTCCTGGCCGCCGGCCTGAGGCACACGGTGTCGTCGGACAGGTGATCCCGTGGAACTTCCCCCTCCTCATGTTGGCGTGGAAGATCGCCCCAGCCCTGGCGGCCGGCAACACGGTCGTGTTGAAGCCCGCCTCCACAACGCCGCTCACCGCACTTCTCTTCGCCGATGTCTGCCGCCAGGCCGAACTCCCCGACGGGGTCGTCAACATCGTCACAGGCCCCGGCAGCACCGGTATGTCGATCGTCACCGACCCGCGCGTCGCGAAGGTTGCCTTTACCGGCAGCACCTCGGTCGGCGTCACGATCGCCAAGGGCATCGCCGGACAGGGGAAGGGCCTCACCCTTGAGCTCGGCGGCAAAGCGGCGAACATCGTCTTCGAAGATGCGGCGCTCGACCAGGCGGTCGAAGGCGTCGTCAACGGCATCTTCTTCAACCAGGGCGAGGTCTGCTGCGCCGGTAGTCGTCTCCTGGTGCAGGAGTCCATCGCTGAGGAGTTCCTCGCGCGGTTGCGCGATCGCATGTCCATGCTGCGCATCGGCGATCCGATGGATAAGAACACCGACATTGGCGCAATTAACTCCAAGGCACAGATGGAGTCGATTGGCGAACTAGTGGCGAGCGGCGTTGCCGAGGGCGCCCAGATCTGGCAGCCCGCCTGCGACCTGCCAACGCGCGGCTGGTTCTTCCGCCCAACGCTCTTCACCAACGTGGCGCAAAGCCACCGCATCGCTCGCGAAGAGATCTTCGGGCCCGTCTTGGCCACGATCACCTTCCGCACCGTTGCTGAGGCAATCGAGAAGGCGAACAATACGGCGTACGGTCTCTCCGCCGGCATCTGGACGGAGAAGGGGAGTCGCATCCTGCAGGTTGCGAGCGCCCTGAAGGCGGGTGTCGTCTGGGCCAACACGTTCAATCGCTTCGATCCAACGGCGCCATTCGGCGGCTATAAGGAGTCTGGCTACGGACGCGAGGGCGGCATGCAGGGCTTGCACGCCTACCTGAGGAGCTCCTAGTCATGGGGAAGAAGTCGAAGCGCACCGAGAAGCTCAACCTCCCACTGACGATTGAGTCGCCAGAGGGTTCCGAGCGTCTTGAGGTGCGCCGCACTGCGAAGCTCTATATCGGCGGCGCGTTTCCGCGCAGTGAATCGGGCCGTAGCCGAGAGGTGCAGCTCGCGAAGGGCGGCGTCGCCAACATCGCCGGCGGTTCGCGCAAGGATTTGCGCGAAGCGGTTCGTGTCGCGCGCATCGCCGCAGAGCCGTGGGCAGCGCGTACCGCAATGGTGCGCGGGCAGATTCTCTATCGCGTCGCCGAACTGATGGAGGGTCGCGCGGCGCAGTTCCGTGATGACCTGATCAACCACGGCGCATCAAAGTCCGACGCCGCGGCAGAGGTCTCGGCCGCCATCGACCGCATGGTCTGGTACGCAGGCTGGCCCGACAAGCTCTCTGCCGTACTAGGCGGCACCAATCCGGTCGCCTCGTCGCACTTCGTCTTCACTCTCCCTGAGCCAACGGGCGTGATCGCCTCCATCGCACCAGAAGCTTCGCCACTCCTCGGTCTTGTCTCGCGGCTCGGTGGCATTCTCGCCGGCGGCAATGTGGCGATTGTGTTGGCGAGCGAATCGGCACCACTCCCCGCCGTTACCCTGGCTGAAACGCTCGCCGTGAGCGATGTTCCGGCGGGCGTGGTGAACATCATCACCGCGCGCCGCGCCGAACTGTTGCCGCACCTGGTGCGCCATGCGGACATCGATGGGTATGACCTGTGGGGCTGCCCCGACGAACTTCTCGTTGAGGCGGAGCAGGGTGCCGCCGAGCATGTCGCCCGTGTGGCACGCCGCCCGCATGGGGTGAAGGATCGCGCCGACGCCTTTGACGGCGAGCGCGGCGAACGAATTGACGGCATTACCGCCTTCCTCGAGATGAAGACCGTCTGGCACCCGATCGGCTCGTAGCCGACGATCTCGCGCCCGTGCGGCCCGCCAGCCAGTACGCGCTAGTCGAGCGTGAAGTCGTCCGGATCGGCGTATGCGCCCGTCACCTCTTTTTCGAGCTGCATCAGCAGGTCATTGACCAGGCTTGATGCGCCGAATCGGAAACGGTCGGGGGTGAGCCAGTCAGGGCCGAGCGTTTCGTGAACGACCACCAAATACTGAATCGCCTCTTTCGCCGTACGAATGCCGCCGGCGGGCTTCATGCCCACCACCTTGCCGGTGCGATTCCAGTGCTCGCGAATGGTCTCGAGCATGACGAGCGTTACCGGGAGCGTCGCCGCGGGTGTGACTTTGCCCGTTGAGGTCTTAATGAAGTTGCCGCCCGCGGCAATCGCCAGCGCCGATGCGCGTCGCACATCGTCGTAGGTGCCGAGCTCGCCCGTTTCGAGGATGACCTTCAGGTGCGCAGGGCCGCAGGCCTCTTTCACGGCGACGATCTCGTCCCACACCTTGGCGTAATCACCAGCGAGGAAGGCGCCGCGGTCGATCACCATGTCGATCTCGTCGGCACCGGCGGCAACCGCATACTTCGTCTCGGCAATCTTCAGGTCGATCCACGAGCGACCGCTCGGGAATGCCGTCGCGACGGCGGCCACTTTGACGCTGCTCCCCTTGAGCGCCTCTTTCGCCACACCCACAAGGTCTGGGTAGCAGCAGAGCGCCGCGACCGAGGGCATGGACGCATCTCCAGGGAGCGGGCGCATTGCCTTCGTTGCCAGCTGGCGGATCTTCCCTGGCGTGTCTTTCCCTTCGAGGGTGGTGATGTCGCACATGCTCAGCGCCAGGCGGAGCGCCCATACCTTTGAGGACTTCTTAATGGATCGCGTCTTCAGGGTGGCGACACGCTCCTCAATGCCCACGCGGTCAACCGGGGTCGCGTCGCGGAGCCAGGCCCCGAGCGCTCGTGAATCTGTCGCAACTGGCAGTGACGAGGTCATACGGGGGAGTATCCTCTCTCTCGCGGAGATGCGCACGCGGGTGCGCAACCTGCGAGACGGTGTGAGGGGAGGGGAGCAATGGAGTTCCAGCGTGCCGACGATGCCCGTCGCCTCCTCTTTGAGATGCCGAAGCCTGAGCTGCATCTTCACCTGGATGGCTCACTTGATCCGGCCCTGGCACTCGAACTTGCGGCAACGCGGGACGTTGATGCCCCGCGCGATTGGGCTGGGATGCGCGCCGCCCTCGTCGCCCCGGAGCGCTGCGCCGACCAGGCCGATCTGCTGCGTGCATTTGATCTGCCAATCGCCCTCCTACAAGATGCCGAGGCGCTTGATCGTGCCGCCGAGCATCTGGTGCGCGTCAAGGCAGCCGAGAACGTCGCCTACCTTGAGATGCGCTGGGGGCCACATCTTCACACCGCAAAGGGGCTGACGCAGTCGCAAGTGATCGCCGCCGTTGCGGCGGGCGCGCGACGCGCAGCCGCAGAAACTGGCATTGAGGTGCGTCTGATCGTCACCGCTCTCCGCTCCCACTCACTGGAAGAGAATCGCAACCTCGCAACCGCCGCCGTTGCCGCCCAAGATCTTGGCGTTGTGGCGTTCGATCTTGCTGGCCGCGAGGCGGCATTTCCGGACCCGCTCACATTCAAAGAGTCATTCGACATCGCGCGCAGCGGTGGACTCGCGATCACCCTCCATGCAGGGGAGTGGAGCGGCGCCGCACAGGTGCGTCGCGCGCTTGAGGTGCAGCCGGCGCGCATCGCCCACGGGGGTGTCGCCGTTGATGACCCATCGCTCTGCGCCGAGCTCGCCGCCCGCAACGTTTCGCTCGACCTCTGCCCCACCAGCAACACCCAGGCCGCCATCGTTCCGGGCTACGGTGATTTCCCAATCGCCGAGCTGCGCCGGCGCGGCGTGCCGATCACTCTCAACACCGACGACCTGGTCGTGAGCGACGTCACCCTTTCGGAGGAGTACCTCCATGTGCATCGTCGGCTGGGGCTCCCCGTTGCAGACCTGATTGCCCTGGCGCGAACCGGCTACGACTTCGCCTTCGTCGAGCAGGGAACCAAAACCCGTCTCAGGAACGCCCTAGAGACGTGGCTATCGCAACGGGGTATGTAACAGAGCCGCAACCCAGCCCCGCTACCCAATTGCAATACGTGCGCATATCCCGCCGTTATGAGGCACAATGCCGCCACGGTCAGCGAATGGCTGACCCGCTCGTCGCCGTGGGCGTCTGAGCAAATGGATTTAGCGGAGGGCTACATACATATGAAGACGCGAATGTTCGCGCTCCTCACCGTTCTCGCTCTTCTCGCCGCAGCGTGCGGTGGCTCGACGGCTTCGCCGTCAGCTTCCGTCGATGCCGGGAAGGCCGAGTACAAGGCATGCCTCTCGTTGGACACGGGCGGACCTGCCGACAAGAACTTCAACCAGTCGGCATACGAGGGCCTCGAGGCACTCAAGGCTGACGGGTTCGACACGGCCTACACGACCGCTGTTGATGATTCGTCGTACGCGCCGAACATTCAGCAGTTGATCGACCAGGGCTGCGATACCGTGATTGCCGTCGGCTACAACCAGGGCACCGCCCTGCAGGCAGCCGTCGTTGATCCAGCCAATGCAGCGATTGCATTCGGTTGGGTAGACGCAACCTGGACACTTGAGGATGGCACGATTCCGGCGAATTTCACCGGTATCGACTTCCAGATCGACGAGGCTTCGATGCTCGCCGCCTACTTGGCAGCTGGCATCTCGAAGACCCACGTCATCGCCACCTACGGTGGAGCCCCATACCCAGGCGTAACTAAGTTCATGGATGGCTGGGTCGCCGGCGCCAAGTACTACGCCGAGAAGAAGGGCGTCGCCACATCTGTCTTGGGCTGGGATCCAGTAGCCAAGACCGGTACGTTCAACCCAAGCACCTCGCCGTTCAACGACGTGGACTTTGGTAAGACGACCGCTGAGTCCTTCATGGGCCAGAGCGCTGACGTTGTGCACGCAGTTGCGGGCACCACGGGCAACGGCACCTATCAGGCAATGATGGATGCAGGCAAGTACTCGGTCGGTGTGGACCTTGACCAGTGCGTCAGCCTTCCTGAGTACTGCGGAACGCTCCTGACCTCAGCACAGAAGAACATCGGTGCTGCAGTGATCACGGCAGTGAACTCCAGCTACGCAGGCAACCTGGGCGGCACCAACTACGTTGGTACGCTCAAGAACGGTGGCGTTCAGATCGCCACGCTCGATCGCACCGAGACTGCATGGACTGCAACCTTCGGTACGCTCGTGACCGCTGAGCTCAAGGCAGAGGTTGAGGCCCTTAAGGCCGCGATCATTGACGGCTCGGTTGTTGTTCTGGATTACGCAAAGAAGTAAGTACTTCTCCATCGCTTCGGCGATGAAGTAGTCGCTCTCCGCCCGGGTGCTTCGGCATCCGGGCGGAAGAGTATCTCTGGCAATACAGCGGCAGAGTAGGGAGGGTACGCGTCGTATGAGGCTTGAACTGCAAAAGATTACAAAGCAGTTCCCTGGCGTGCTTGCCAACGACCGCATCTCCATCTCCGTTGACAAGGGGCAGGTCCTTGGCCTTCTCGGTGAGAACGGCGCAGGAAAGACCACCCTCATGAACATCCTCTCGGGTCTCTATCGACCCGACTCCGGAAAGATTCTTATTGATGGCAAGGAGCGCATCTTCCGCGATCCGGCCCAGGCCATTGAGGCTGGCATCGGCATGGTGCATCAGCACTTCATGCTCGTCCCGGTCTTCGACGTCACTGAATCCGTCGTGCTCGGCAATGAGCCAACCAAAGGTCCTCTCGGCAGCTTTGATCGAGCCACTGCGCGCGCGCAGGTTGTTGAGCTCTCAAAGAAGCATGGCCTTCACGTAGATCCAGATGCCAAGATCGAGTCGCTCCCAGTGGGCGTTCGCCAGCGCGTTGAGATCTTGAAGGCGCTCTATCGCAAGAGCGACATCCTCGTTCTCGACGAGCCATCGGCCGTGCTCACGCCACAAGAGACGGAGGAGCTCTTCGACATCATTCGCGGGCTCGCCAGGGGCGGTACCTCCGTGATCTTCATCACCCACAAGTTGAACGAGGTCATCGCCGTTGCCGACAAGATCACCGTGCTGCGCCGCGGTGCGGTCGCTGGCGAAACGACGCCAAAGAAGGCGACCGCTGCCAAGCTCGCCGAGATGGTGGTTGGTCGCGAAGTGCAACTCACCGTCAGCCGCTCAAAATCGCACGTTGCTGAACCAATTTTGCAGGTCAAGGGGCTGAATGTCTTGAACGACGCCGGTGGGCGTGCCGTCAACGACGTAACGTTTGAAGTGCGCAGTGGCGAGATCCTGGCAGTTGCAGGGGTGCAAGGGAACGGCCAAACCGAACTGGTTGAGGCTCTGACTGGGCTGCGACTTGTTGACTCGGGAACCGTCGCCCTCGAGAAGAAGCCGCTTCATGCAGGTTCGCCACGTGAGATCGCCATGGCAGGAGTTGCGCACATTCCCGAAGATCGCAACCGTGACGGCATGATTAAGGGCATGACAGTGGCAGAGAACTACATCTTGAATACCTACCACCTTCCGCAGTACAGCAAGAACGGGCTCTTGAATCGAAAGGCGATCGCCGCGGCAACGGAGCAGGCGGTGAAAGATTTTGACGTGCGCACCCCATCCATCAACACCGACATCGGCTCTCTCTCCGGCGGCAACCAGCAAAAGGTCATCGTTGCGCGAGAGTTCAGCCGAAATGTGCGCCTAGTCATTGCTGCGCAGCCAACGCGTGGTCTCGACGTCGGCTCGATCGAGTACATCCACCGCCGCATCGTTGAGCAGCGAGATGCAGGTGCTGCGGTTTTGATTGTGAGCACCGAGCTCGACGAGGTTCTCGCGCTTGGCGACCGTGTTGCCGTGATGTACGAGGGTCGAATCGTGGGCATTCTTGACGCCAAGCAGGCCACGCGTGAGCGCGTCGGACTTCTCATGGGAGGTATTACCAAGTGAACGCCCTAAAGAAGTTTGCTGTGAAGGTACGAGTCCCCGCACTCTCAATCTCCGTCGCGCTTCTGATAGGCGCGCTCTTCATCGTCTTCACCGACCTTGAGGTGCTCGGTGGGTTGCTCTCCGACCCAATTGGCGCCCTGAGCCTCGGCATCGGCCGGGCCGCAGTCGCGTACAGCGCGCTCTTCCGTGGGGCGTTTGGTGACCCAGCCACGATCCAAAAAGCGCTTGAATCGAATGGCGACATTTTGGTTTGGGCGCGCGCCCTTCGCCCTCTCGTTGAGAGCGTCGTTGCATCCGTGCCACTGATCTTCGTGGGGCTTGGCGTCTCTGTCGCCTTCCGCACCGGCATCTTCAACATTGGCGGCGCTGGCCAGTTCACTATGGGTGCCGTTGGCGGCACACTTGCGGCACTCTTCTTTGGTGCCGGAGTAACGCCTGCCCCAATCGCCATCCTGCTTGTGATGCTCTTTGGCCTCATCGGCGGAGCCGCATGGGCATTCCTTCCTGGATTCCTGAAGGCGCGTGTAGGTGCAAGCGAGGTGATTACGACGATCATGCTCAACTTCATTGCTGGGCAGTTCGTCTTCTTCCTCGTCTCCAACTTCGAATTCATCCAGAAGCCACCGCGCATTCAGCCGGTATCAAAGGAGCTCAGCCAGTTTGTTGACCTGCCAGGCATCTTGCCGATCGCAAGCCTCCGACTGGACATCGGCATCATCGTCGCGCTCCTCACGGCCGTTGCGGTGAGCTGGTTCCTCTTCCGCTCCACGCGCGGATTCGAGCTGCGTGCTGCTGGCCTCAACATTGCTGCTGCCAAGTATGCGGGCATGGGTGCGGCGACATCGATCATTACTGCGATGCTTATCTCCGGCGCCATCTCCGGCCTTGGTGGCGCACTCGTTGCGGTCGGCACGGTAAAGCAGCTCTCGCCAGGGATCGCGGGCAGCGTCGGCTTCACGGCTATCGCCATCGCCTTAGTCGGGGGAACTCGCCCGAGCGGCGTAGTAGCGACAGCGTTGGTCTTCGGGCTCTTGCAGCACGGCGGCAGCCTCATGCAGGTGCAAACGGGAATCCCGATCGAAATGCTCCTCTTTATTCAGGCGCTCGTGATCGCATTCATCGCAGCGCCAGAGCTCACGTTGGGCATTCTGAAGAATCCATTCCGCCGACGCCCCCGTGCGGTGTCTAAGTGAGTACGCGAGGAGGCAACGTGAGCACGAAGAAGAAGTCTGCGGCACCAGCACGATCGAAGGCTGCACCAGCCACAACCACGACGCGCTCCCGCGCATCTTCGGTAGGCGAGGGTGCTGATGCACATCAGCAGCTCATTGCCTCACGTGTGCGTGCAGGCCTTTTCACCTTCTTTACGCTGCTCTCCTTCGCGATCACTTCAGGGTCGGTAGGGGTTGAGGGGAAGTTCGCGTTCTGGGCTGACAAGGTCGGCGGAACCGACATTTCGTTTAGCGTCCCGGTTGTGCTGCTCTGGGGTGCCGTCACGGCGGGCTTTGGCGCTATGGCTGTGCTGCAGCTTGTGCGTGGCGCGACCTTCAAGTGGCGCCTCGCCATCGGTCTCGTTTCGCCCATCCTCGTATTCGCCCTACTCGCACGACTGCTTGACGGGACCACGGCGAACCTCACTGTCTTCTTCACCAGCACGCTGAGCTACGCCATCCCAGTTGGGATCGGCGCTCTTGCGGGCATCGTTGCCGAGCGCAGCGGGTTCCTCAACATTGCCATTGAAGGGAAGCTCCTCTTTGGAGCAATGATTGGCTCAATTGCCTCGAGCATCACGGGCATCGCGATTGCAGGCCCGATCGCAGGCGCAATCTTTGGTGCTGGAGTGAGCCTCTTCCTCGCCTGGCTCGGCATTCGCTACAAGGTGGACCAGATCATTGCTGGTACGGTCATCAACATTGGTGCCGTAGGCGTGACGACATTCGCGTATCTGCGCGTGCTACAGCCTCATAGCGAATTTAATCGCCCGATTGGCATCAGCCCGATTCAGATCCCTGTGCTCTCCGAGATCCCTATTTTGGGGCCGATCCTCTTCTCGCTGAGCCCATACTTCTACCTCTCCGTTGGTCTCGTGCTCTTCTTCACGTACATGATCTATCGAACACGCTGGGGTCTACGCCTTCGAGCTGCCGGTGAGCAGCCGAGCGCGGCGGGGACGGTCGGCATTGACGTGGTGAAGCTTCGCTACCGCGCGATGCTCATTGCTGGTCTTCTTGCAGGCTTTGCCGGCAGCTACATCTCGTTGAGCGGTACTGGTGGGTTCGGTGTGAATACGAGCGCTGGTAAGGGCTTCATCGCGCTTGCCGCGGTGATCTTCGGTGCATGGAACCCAATCTACGCGTTCGGCGCATCACTGATCTTCGGCATGACGACGGCAGCAACGACACTCTTGTCGGGCCTCGGGGTTTCACTGCCACCGCAGATTCTGCTCTCCATGCCGTATGTCGTCACGATCATCGTGGTCGCGGGACTCATCGGTCGCGTGCGTGCGCCGGCGTCGGCTGGCCGCCCGTACGACCAGGGATAGCGCTCACCCTGTGAGTGACGCTTCGGTTCTTGGCTGGCCAACCTTCCATCACGCGAAGCTCACGCCGCGAACGGCGCCGTTTGGCACCGTTGCCAAGCCGCTGCCGCTCATCATCGATAGCGACCCAGGTCTCGACGACGCGTTAGCGATTGCGTGCGCCGTAGTTCGGCCAGAGATCAACCTCCTTGCGGTGACGAGCGTGGGCGGCAATGCCGATGTGCACCACTGCACCGAGAATGCCCTGCGACTGCTGCACCTGTACGGCGCAGATGGCGTGCCGGTTGCCGAGGGTGCGGTCGGACCGCTTGCTGGTCCACTCGAGCGCGCCACTGAGGTGCACGGCGAAGGTGGCCTCGGCAACACCAAGCTGCCGAAGGCTCCGCGCACCGCCGAACCAGAGGGTGCCGTCGCTCTGATGGCGCGCATCCTGGAGGCGTCTCCTGAGCCAGTTGCGATTGCGCCTGTTGGGCCACTGACAAACATTGCCCTGCTGATTCGCTCATACCCGCACTTGGCGTCAAAGATCTCGCACATCTGCCTCATGGGCGGCTCAGTGGGCGAGGGGAACTCCTCTGCCTCGGCAGAGTTCAACATCTACGCCGACCCAACCGCTGCCGAGATCGTCTTTAACAGCGGCCTGCCGATCACCATGATTGGCCTTGATGTGACGCACCATGCAATTCTTGATCGCTCGATTCTAGATCGGCTTGCGGTGCTCCCTGGCGCATCGGCGAAGGTAGCGGCTGAGCTCCTGAAATTTTCGTTTGATCGCTCTGCAGCATGGGGCCAGGGCGAGAAGATGGCGATTCACGATGCCGTGGCCGTGCTGCATTTTGCGATTCCTGATCTCGTTGGTGTGGCGCGTTATCACGTTGTCGTTGATTCGACGCAGGGGCCGGCACGTGGTCGCACGATTGGCGATGCGAATCCATACCGACTCAAGCGCGACAAGCTGGAGCCAAACTGCGACGTAGGGCTCACCATCGATAGCAAGCGATTTGCAGATGAGATGGTGGATATCTATTCGAAGCTCCCATGAGCGAGCTGAAGCCGAATCCGCTCCCGCTCTCCACGCCGTTCCCACCATCGTCACGCCGCGCACCACTCGGCACCGTTGCGAAGCCACTGCCAATCATCATCGACTGTGACCCAGGCCACGACGACGCGATGGCGCTTGCCGTTGCGTTTGCCCGCCCAGAGCTGAAGGTGCTCGGCGTCACCGCCGTTGCTGGCAATGCCTCGCTGCCAAAGACCTACGAGAACCTGCGCCGCACCCTGACCCTACTTGGCGCCAACGAGGTGCGTGTAGCCGCTGGTGCCGATGTGCCACTGGTGCGACCACTCTGGGTTGCGCCGTACGTGCACGGTGACTCGGGGCTTGATGGCGCCGAGCTCCCAGAGCCGACCGGCGTTGAGCACGCCGCAGGCGCGGTGGATTTGATCGCAACGCTGCTGCGTGAGTCGAGCGAGCCGGTGACACTTGTGCCGCTCGGCCCACTGACAAACATTGCGATCCTGCTCCGAGACCACCCTGAGTTAAAAGCAAAGATCGCCCACATCTGCTGGATGGGTGGAGCGATCGCTGAGGGGAATGTGACGGCGTCGGCGGAGTTCAATTCGTACGTTGATCCTGATGCTGCAGCGATCGTCTTTGCGTCCGGGATTCCGATCACCATGGTCTGCCTCGATGCAACGCACCGCGCCCTTACGGGCGAAGCGGCGATGAAGCGGCTCGATGCGGCGGGAACGCTGCCAGCCAAGATTTTTGCTGACCTGCTGCGCTTCTACGCCATCTTCCATAAGGACCGCTACGACTGGCCAGCATCCGCCGTGCATGATGCCGTGGCGGTGGCGCACCTGGCGGTGCCAAACTTGTTGGCACTAGTGCACGCCGCCGTTGACGTTGAGCTCGGTGATCTTGCACGTGGTCGAACGATTACCGACTGGTATGGCGATCGCCTGAAGCAGCGCGGACGCACCCCCGACGTGGACGTGGCGGTTGGTGTTGATGCCGACGCGTTTGACCGCGTTCTCGTGGACGCGATCCTCTCCTTTAAGTAGCGCTAGACCCGGTCGCGGAGCTCCGCGAGTAGTCCCGGGATCGCCGCCGTAATCTCCGTGGCGGTACGTTCGTATTCAGTCGACGGGTAGCCCCACGGGTCATCGAGATCGCGACCAACGGCCGCTGGATCAAAGTCGCGCAGCAGGCGGATCTCTGGTTGTCTGTCTGCCATGCGGATGATGCTGCGCCCATTGCGGAGGTTTGCCTGATCGGCGGCGAGCACCAGATCAAGCGTGGATGCCATGGCTGGGGTGAAGAGACGCGCCTTGTGGGAGCTTCGCAGGCCGCGGGCGCTCAAGATGGCGGCGCTGTTCACATGCATCCCCTCGCCGGCATGCTCATCTGACGTGCCGGCGCTAGAGACCGCCACGCGCCCCGCGAGGAGCGGATCAGCGTTGATTGCCGCCTCAATGAGCACCTCGGCCAGGGGGGAGCGGCAGATGTTGCCGTGGCAGAGCACGAGGATTCGAAGCATCCTCGGAGCCTAGCGGATCGCCTCTTGGGCGGGCTCCAGCCTCGTGGTGCGTGGGGGAGCGCCGTTCGGTATCCTATGCAGAGGCACGGCGGGGTAGCTCACCGGTAGAGCAGGGGATTCATAAGCCCTTGGTAGCAGGTTCGATTCCTGCCCTCGCTACCATGCACCTTTGGGGAAGACGGAGAACGGAGGGAACCTAATGATTCCAAAGGCTCTGCGAAACGGTGCAGTCATGCTGATCCTGCTCCTGGGCACAGTCGTGCTCCTCGGCAGCGTCCTCCTCACCCCTGTGCCAGCCGCAACGAAGGACTACTCGGCATTCTTGGCCGAAGTCCGTGGGGGCAGCGTCACCTCCGTCCTGCAGCAGGAGCAGATCCTGACCATCACCAAGACTGGCACCCCACCAGAGACCTACGAGGTGCAGGTTCCAACACAGCTAACCGATGTCTACAACGATGTTCGCGCCGCCGCCGTTGCTGGTGGCCGCAATCCCGACAGCGTGACGTTCGGCGCCAAGAAGCCCGACGACTCGGGCCAGCTCTTCAGCCTGCTGATCAGCGCCCTGCTGCCGGTCCTTCTGATCGGTGGCCTCTTCGTCTTTATGATGCGCAGCGCGCAAGGGCAGAACAACCAGGCGATGAGCTTCGGGAAGAGCAAGGCAAAGATGTTCATTGCAAACAAGACCCCCGTCACCTTTGCCGACGTCGCAGGCGTCGAGGAGGCGAAGGTCGAGCTGGAAGAGGTCGTTGAATTCTTGAAGTTCCCTGAGCGCTTTGAAGCACTCGGCGCAAAGATTCCGAAGGGCGTCCTTCTGATCGGCTCACCAGGCACCGGCAAGACCCTGCTCGCTCGCGCCGTTGCTGGCGAAGCTGGCGTGCCGTTCTTCAGCATCTCTGGCTCCGAATTTGTCGAGATGTTCGTCGGCGTCGGCGCCTCACGCGTGCGCGACCTCTTCGACCAGGCGAAGCGCAACTCGCCGTGCATCGTCTTCATCGACGAGATTGATGCCGTCGGTCGACAGCGCGGTGCTGGGCTCGGCGGTTCGCATGACGAGCGCGAGCAGACGCTGAACCAGATCCTGGTCGAGATGGACGGCTTCGAAACTGGCACCAACGTGATCATCGTTGCCGCAACGAACCGCCCTGACGTGCTCGACCCGGCGCTGTTGCGTCCAGGCCGCTTCGATCGCCAGGTGATCCTTGACCGCCCAGACTTAAAGGGTCGCCTCGCGATCCTGAAGGTGCACGTGAAGGGGAAGCCGCTCGACAAGAGCGTGAACCTTGAAGAGATCGCGCGCCGCTCACCAGGATTCTCAGGAGCCGATCTTGCCAACCTCATGAACGAGGCGGCGATTCTCGCCGCACGTCGCAGCAAGCGCACGATTGGCATGGATGAGTTCGCCGAGGCGCTCGATCGCGTGATGGCTGGCCCACAGCGCAAGAGCCGCCTGATTACCGATGCAGAGAAGCAGATCATCGCCTACCACGAGGGTGGCCACGCGGTCGTTGGTCGCATTCTTGAGAAGTGCGATCCGGTCAGCAAGGTGACGGTGATTAGCCGCGGTATGGCGCTCGGCTACACCATGAACCTGCCAACCGAGGATCGCTACCTGCAGAGCAAGAGCGAATTTGAAGACAAAATCGCCGCAATGCTCGGCGGCAACGTTGCTGAGCAGCTCGTCTTTGGTGATACAACGACCGGTGCATCGAACGACATTGAGAAGGCGACCGATCTTGCGCGCAAGATGGTGACGCGCTTCGGCATGTCCGAGAAGTTGGGCACCGTCACGCTCGGCCGACAGGACGAGATGATCTTCCTGGGTCGCGAGATGTCGGAGCAGAAGAACTATTCCGAGGCTGTCGCAAAGCAGATTGACGAAGAGGTCCGCGCGATCATTGATCGTGGCGCAGTGCGCGCACGCGAGGTGCTGACGAAGCATCGCGATCGTTTGGATGCGCTTGCAGCGAAGCTGATTGCCGAAGAGACGGTTGAGGGGGAGGCGTTTGAGACGCTCTTTGCCGATCTTCCTGCGAAGCCAGCTGCATACGCGGGTCTTCTCGATCGCCTTCGTGCCGCAGGAGTGTCGATTCCAGTGGCGAAGGCCGAGCCGAAGTTTGAACCGGTGGTTAAGCCCGGCCCTGGTGGCGCGGCTGCGGGGCAGCCAGCCTGATGACCTACGCCCCAACGCTCGCTTGGAAGGGGCTAGAGGGGCCAGAGGAGGCGCATCTCGTCGCAACCGCCACCTCGCGGATGGCGAAGTACGCGGAGTTCCTGAAGATCCCGAGCGTCTCTGCTCTCCCTGAGAACGCCGCGGATTGCCGTGCCGCCGCAGAGTGGCTGGCGGCTGAGCTCCGTCGCATCGGCGCAGAGCGCGTTGAGGTGAGTGAGACGGGTGGTCACCCAATCGTGGTTGCCGAGAAGATCGTCAACAGCTCGCTCCCAACGATCGTGATCTACGGCCACTACGACGTGCAGCCGGGGGATCCGCTCGACCTCTGGAAGACCAGTCCATTCGAGCCAATCGTTCGCGACGGACGCATGCTTGGTCGTGGCTCTGCCGATGACAAGGGCCAGATCGTGATTCACCTCAGCGCGCTCGAGGCGCTCGTCACGACCCGCGGCACCCTGCCGGTCAACGTGAAGTACGTGTTTGAGGGCGAAGAGGAGTCGAGCTCCGTGAACCTCGAGTCGTGGATGGCGGCGAACCCAGAGCGCTGCAGCGGCGACGCCGTGATCATCAGCGACTCAGGCTTCTTCGATGGGAATCGCCCGGCACTCACGGTGGGACTCCGCGGCATCACCTACATTCAGGTAGACGTACGCGCCTCCGACGTCGACCTGCATTCGGGGAGCTACGGCGGCTCCGTGGTCAATCCCGCCAACGCACTCGCTGCGATGATCGCCTCGCTGCATGACGCCAACGGCCACATCACCGTGCCTGGCTTCTACGACGATGTCGTTGCGCTCACACCAGCCGATCGCGCCGCATTCGCCGCCCTGCCGTTTGACGAGCCTGGCTATCTCGCTGGGATCGGCGCCACCGCCACGGCGGGAGAGAGCGGCTACTCCACGGTCGAGCGACGCGGTGGGCGCCCAACACTCGACGTGAATGGCATCTGGGGCGGCTTCATGGGTGATGGCTCAAAGACGATCATCCCCGCGCATGCACACGCCAAGATCTCGTGCCGCCTGGTCACCGCACAAGACCCAGAGAAGATCAGTCGGCAGCTTGAGGCGGCGCTGCGTGCTGCCGCCCCTGCCGGACTGCAGGTCAAGGTGCAGAATCTCGGCAACGGCGACGCCTTCCTTACGCCGCTTGGTGATCCGTACCTCAACGCTGCCGCCGGAGCCCTTGAGGCTACCTTCGGCGTCCCGCCGCTCTATATCCGTGAAGGTGGCTCCATTCCGATCGCTGCGCTCTTCCAGAAGGAGCTCGGCCTGCCAGTCGTCTTGCTCGGCTTCACGCCACCCGACGACAACGCCCATGCACCAAACGAGTCGATGGATCTCGGCAATTTTGAGGGCGGCATCCGCGCCGTCATTCGCGCACTCGACGCCATCGCCACCGTTGGCTGACCGCCCGTGAAAGTAGCGCTGCTCGGCCTCGGCCTGATCGGCGGCTCCATTGCGCGGGCACTCCGCGAAGATCCCGCTTCTGTTGGCCCACTCGACGAGAGCGGCCTGGAGATCGTCGCATGGACACCAACGCAGTCAGGGCCACGAGAGGCGCTGGCGGCAGGCGTTATTGATGCTGTTGGTCGCTCAATCGCCGAAACGGTGGATGGCGCTGCACTCGTAATTCTCTGCGCGCCACCGATTGCCATGACCGAAATCCTTGATGAGCTGGTGATTTGTCGCCGTTCTGGCCGCCTCGCCGATGGTGCTGTGGTGACTGACGTTGCCTCAACGAAGGTGTGGATCGCGAAGGAGGCGGCGGCGCGGAACATTCGCTTCTGCGGCGGCCACCCGATGGCGGGGAGTCATGAGACGGGCTTCGCGGCGTCTGATGCCAACCTCTTCCTTGGGCGACCCTGGGTGATTGTTCCGGGCGTCAATGGCGGTGGTGCAGCCGCACTCGTTGAGCGACTCGCAACCAGCTGCGGTGCGCGTCCCGTGGTCTTGGAGGCGGAGCTGCACGACGCTGCGACCGCCGCAGTCAGTCACCTGCCGCTTCTCCTTGCTGCAGCGCTGGTGGAGACGGTGGCGCTCGGAGAGGCGGCCGATGCCCCTGACGGCTGGAAGATCTCGCACCTGCTCGCCAGCACTGGCTGGCTCTCCGCCACGAGGCTCGCACGTGGCTCTGAGGCGATGGGTGCCGACATTCTTGCAACGAACGCCCGCGAAGTTCGCCGCCGCCTGAAGACACTTCGACTCGTATTGGAGCAGTGGGATGCGCGCTTGGCCGCCGCAGAGAACGATCCAGTGATCGGTCGGGTAGATCTAGAGAAGCGTCTCGCCGCCGCGCGTGCAGTGCTAACGGAGAACGAGTGAGCGCTGATCCTCTGGCGAAAGGTGCCGACGAGGAGATCATCGGCATCCCTCGCGAACTTGCGCTCCCTGCAGGGGTCTGGACCGGGCTTCGCGCCTTTAGCAGCCCCGAGGAAGGCGAGCACGAGATCACACGTCTCGACCAGGTAGCCCAGCCTCGTCCCCGGCGCGAACTTGAGTTGGACCCCTCCTGGAAGCAGCCAATCCCGTACGCAGTGGCCCTCTATCGCCCTGACGGCGCACCTGCGAGCGACGTGCAGCTCTTCTGGATGGATCGTCTCGCTGGTGGCAGCGACAAGCGCCTGCACGGCCGCGCCTCGTTCGGCGTGGGCGGCCACATCTCACCAAACGATGGCGGCATTCGCGCCGCGCTTGCTCGAGAGTGGGTCGAGGAGGTTGCCACGCCAACACTGCCATCGTTCGCGCCGATCGGACTCCTCAACGATGACGGTGATGATGTCGGTCGTGTGCATCTCGGCATAGTCTTCATTGCCACGCTAACCTCGCCCGACATTCACATCCGTGAGACGCATAAGCTTGCAGGCTCCTTCGTTCCAGTGAGTGAAGCGCTCCGTCGCAAGGGTGAGCTTGAAGGCTGGTCGGCGCGCCTCATCGACACGATCGCAAAGGTTGCCACCAGCATCTAGCCCTCGCTACGTGCGCAGTATGTTCTCGCTGCGATCGTCTCTGCATGCCAACGTCAGTCGCTTCTACGGCCCTGGTTGGAATTGATGGGGTGCCGGTTGAGGTTGAGGTCGACGTTGCCCCTGGCATTCCTGCAACGCGAATTGTTGGCCTTCCTGACACCGCCGTAGGCGAGGCGCGCGAGCGCATACGCTCCGCCATTCGTGCAGCTGGTTACACCTGGCCCGCTCGCCGTATCACCATTAATCTCGCCCCGGCTGATTTACGCAAGAGTGGCGGTTCGTTTGATCTGGCTATTGCGATTGGCATTCTGCTTGCGAGCGGCCAGATTCGCCATCGCGGCAAGGGAACCCTCGCGGCGATCGGTGAGCTCGCGCTAGACGGCAGAGTGCGCAATGTGCCCGGTGCGCTTCCGCTCGCTCTACCGCTCCTATTAGTAGGGCATCGTGTGTTGCTACCGGCGAGCGTGGTTACGTTGCCAGAGCTGTGCGGTGGCGAGGCGATTCCGGTCGCAACGCTTGCGGATGCCGCAGCCGCGGTCAACGGCGCGGAGACAGGTGCACCACACCTGCTGGCGAGTGCCGTGGCGCCAGCGACGAGCGACGCTATCTCATACGAACTCGCAAGCATTCGCGGCCAACCGATTGCTTCGCGTGCCGTCTTGATTGCAGCGTGTGGGCGCTTTCCGATTCTGCTCGAAGGACCCCCTGGAGTAGGGAAGTCGATGCTCGCGCGGGCGCTGCATGAGATCCTTCCCAACCTTGCTGCGAAAGAGCGCAGCGAGGTCGCCTCCATTGCATCTGCAGGTGGTCACGCCACCGGGCTCTCGCTGCGGCCGCCGTTACGAGCACCGCATCACGACATCACGGTGGCGGGGCTCATTGGCGGAGGGCCGCGTATGACTCCGGGCGAGCTGACATGGGCGCATCATGGGCTCCTGTTGCTCGATGAGATCGGTGAATTCCGACGCGACGCGCTTGAGGCGTTACGCGAACCGCTGGAGCGGGGCAGCGTGGATCTGGTTCGAGCCGGGCGTTCCGTACGCTTCCCTGCGGAAGCGATCGTTGCGGCCACCGGAAATCCCTGTGGCTGTGGGGAGTTGGAGCATCCGAGTGGGACTTGTCGCTGCCTCCCTGCCGCGAGACGTCGGGGGAGCCTCTCGCTCTCAGCACCGATTCGTGATCGATTCCCGTTGCGCGTGCGGCTTGCTCGACCGAGCACGCCATTCGCTGCGCTCCCACGCGGCGAGCTCACGACGCTTGCGGCTCGCGAGCGCGCGACGTCCGTGCGCGCAGCCCTCGCGCAGCAGCCTGCTCACCCTGATGGGATGACCGGTGCGACGCGCCGAACCGTTGAGGGCCTCGGGGTACGCGCATGGAGTCAGATTGAAAGCGTTGCGACGGTGGTGGCGCTCCTTGATGGGCGCGATATCGTGGGCGACGCTGATGTGGCTGAGGCGATCCATCTGCACGGCGATCACTGGTGAGCGAGGTCACGCTGCTCCCGGGCGACCCGCGAATCCCTGGGCGCCGCAGTGAGGCCCTCGGGTTGGCTCCGGATGCTGATCGCCGTCGCCCACTCTGGGCGCAGGGGCGGGTCGAGGTTCTGGGGAGACCATCGATCGGAATCGTTGGCACGCGGCGCCCCTCTCCCCACGGCGCTGCGGCGGCACGGCGCATCGCCTTTGAGGTGGCGCGAGCGGGGTGGTGCGTTGTCTCAGGGCTCGCCCTGGGGATCGACGAGGCGGCCCATTTGGCCGCCGTAGAGGCGGGAGGGGAGACGATTGCGGTACTTCCTAGTCCTGCCCCACTTGGGCTGCGCTACGGGGCGCGGCGCCTGGCCGAGCAGATCCAGCAGACGGGCCTCCTGCTCTCGGATCGGCCGGTCGGAACCCCTCCTGCCGCCTGGAGCTTTGCCGCCCGGAACCACCTCCTGGCGGCGCTCTGCGACGGACTCATCGTCGTCGAGGCACCTGAAGGCTCTGGGACGCTGATTACCGCTGAATCGGCGGCAGGGCTTGGCATCCCCGTTGCGGTTGTGAGCGCCCCCTACGGCGCAGAGAGTGCAGAAGGGGGACTCCGCTGGCTCCAGCGAACGCAGGAGTTGTCTTTGCGTCTCACCGAAGAGCGCTCGCCCGTGCTCATTTCGGGGGAGGCCGACCTCCACGCCTGGCTTGCTGTCTGTGCGCTGTCCTTGCAGAGTCAGTTTGACGAAGCTCATGGTGTGCCGCGTGTCGCGACGAGCACAACTGGCGTTGAGGCCTCTGGCTTGCAGCGCGAAATCCTGCAGAGAGTGGATGCGGCTGGGGCTGAAGGGGTCGTCGAGGGCGATCTGAGCGACCTCACGCAGGAGCTTCCAGGGGCGCTGGTGGCGGCTCTGACCCTCTTGAGCCTGCGCGGGCTCATCGAGCAGCGCGGCGGGCGTTGGCGGCGCGTTCTGGGGGCGGTGCTACGCTCTCGCCCATGACAAAGGCAGCCACCAACCTCGTTATCGTCGAGTCGCCGGCCAAGGCCCAGACGATTGAGCGGTATCTCGGCCCCGATTACACCGTGCTCGCCTCCTATGGGCACATTCGGGATCTCCCCCAGAAGACGAAGAAGGGGAGCATGGCGGTCGACGTAGAGAACGGCTTTACCCCTCTCTACGAGATCATTGAAGACAAGCAGAAGCGTCTCGATGACATCACTCGTGCCGCCAAGAAGGCAACCTCCGTCTGGCTGGCAACCGACCTTGACCGCGAAGGGGAGGCGATCGCCTGGCACGTGGCGGAGGCCCTCGGCATCCCTGAGGCGGATCGTCGCCGCGTGACCTTTAGCGAGATCACCAAGGGGGCCATCCTCGAGGCGTTTGCCCACCCCCGCGCCATCAACCTTGACCTCGTGAACGCCCAACAGGCGCGCCGCATTCTCGATCGCCTCGTCGGGTATCGCCTCTCGCCGCTCCTCTCGCGGCTCGTCAAACCGAAGCTCTCGGCGGGGCGGGTGCAGTCGGTGGCACTCCGCCTGGTTGTGGAGCGCGAGCGCGCCATCCGTGCCTTTATTCCGCGTCACTACACCACGGTTGAGATCGGGATTCGCCCAGCCACCGCGAGTGACCTAATCGTCCCCGCCACCCTGATCGGCGAGAAGGGGGAGATTCTTGAGCTCGATCCAGAGGTAGCAGCGGCGGCAGTCACTCGACTCGAAGGCGCTGACGCGGTTGTCGCAGAGCGCAGCGAGGGGACGCGCAAGCAGCGCCCAGTTCCACCATTCACCACTTCAACACTGCAGCAGGAGGCGGGTCGCAAGCACGGCTTCCGCTCGCGCGTCACGATGCAGCTCGCCCAGAAGCTCTACGAAGGTGTGGAGATCGGCGGCGAGCGCACCGGTCTCATTACCTACATGCGTACGGATTCGCCAACGCTAAGCCAGCAGGCCATAAGTGACGCCTCGGCGGTAATCCGCGAGCGATTCGGCCCAGAGATGGTTGTTGAGGGCGGCCGCCAGTACGCCTCCAAGTCGAAGAACGCACAAGAGGCGCACGAGGCGATTCGCCCAACTAATCTCGCCCTCACCCCCGAACTTGCCGCGCCGTACATCGACGAGCGTGAGCTGAAGGTCTACACGTTGATCTGGCGCCGCACAATTGCGTCGCAGATGCCCGACAAGCTCTCCGCCTCGACGACGTTGATTTGGAGCGCGGGGAGTGATCGCTTGAAGACTGTCGCA